>NZ_CEYAVF010000041.1:0-16751 GCF_982785585.1 Reinekea sp.
TCAAAGTCATCAAAACCCGGCGCCGGTGGCGCTGGCTGACTCGGGGCTGGCGGTGGTGCTTGCCGAGATGATTGCGCTGGGGCCGGCGCCTGACCGCCCTGGGCCGGTTGGTTATAGCCACCCTGCTGCGATTGGTTATAGCCACCCTGCTGCGGCTGATTATAGTTACTGGCCGGTGCCGCCGGTTGCTGGGTAAAACCACCACCTTGTGGCGCCTGATTGTAATTGCCACCGGAACCCTGCTGCCCGCCGCCCTGACCGCCACCGCCGCCACCGATAAACTGCATATCGTTGGCGATGATGTCGGTTGAGTAACGGTCTTGGCCGCTCTGGTCCTGCCATTTACGCGTTTGCACTCGGCCCTCGATGTAAACCTGAGAACCCTTCTTCAAATACTGCGCCGCATTTTCAGCCATCCGACCAAACAACACGATGCGGTGCCATTCGGTGAGATCTGGGCGATTGCCCTGCTCATCCGCACGGCCCAACTCATTGGTGGCAACGTTCAAATTCACCACTTGGGTGCCATTGGCCGTTGAACGGGCTTCTGGGTCCTGACCCAAACGACCGAGAATAATAACCCTGTTTACTGTACCTTTAGCCATAACAATTCCTATTTACCGTGGTTCTAATTCATAAACTATCTATTAGTTAAGCCGCAAATTCAAGCCCCTGGGCATTTCACTGCAGAGGGGCCTAGGCCGTCTTAGCGTCTGCTTTGATGACCGGCTTAACGACCGTTAAGAGTACAATCCAAATTAATTGTGCGCCGATGCCCAGCGCGACAATTAGGCCGATGTTTTGATCGACAAATAATAGCCCACCCGCGATACCACCCAGCGCCGCACCGAGAAACTGCGCGGTAGCAAACACGCCCATGGCGGTACCTCGCCGGCTCGGATCCACCTTACGACTCAAGAGCGACGGTAAGGTGGCCTCGATGAAATTGAAGCCAACAAAAAACAACAACAGCGACATTGCCGTCGCCGCGCCGCTGGGCACAAGGCCTATGGCCAACAGCGCGACAAATATAAAACTGGCGGCAAAGCGCAAGTAGCGGATATGGGCGCTGCGTTTTTCCGCGGCCATCATCATCGGCGCCATGCCGAGAAAGGCCAAAATCATCACCGGGGCATAGATGCTGCCCAGTTCTGCTGCGACAAAACCGCGCGCAACCAGTATCACCGGTAAGGCGACAAACAGGGCCGTCATGGTCATATGCAAGAAGAAGATCCCCAAACTGAGAATCAATACATTGCTATCGGCGAAGACCGTCTTAACCAGGTCGCCGCGCACCTGACGCTCCGGATGCTGTTGAAGCGGCGGCACCGGCGGCAGTAGGTAGACCACCAGCAGACCCAGCAGAGCCAAGCAGGCGGTAAACCAGAACAGGCCGTTAAGACCGGCCAACTTTGCAATCCAAGGCCCTAACATCACTGCCAAGACAAAAGAGCCACCGATCACTGCACCGATTACCGCCATCGCCTTGGACCGTTCGGTCTCCCGGGTATAGTCGGCTAGCAGGGCCAAAACCACACTGGAAATAGCGCCGGAGCCCTGCAGAGCTCGACCGACAACCAGGCCGATAACGTTATCAGACAAGGCTGCGATCACGCTGCCCAGGCAAAACACCAGTAAGCCAATAAGGATCATCGGCTTACGACCGAAGCGGTCCGAAGCCGCGCCAAAGGGAATCTGCAACACCGCCTGAGTAATGCCATAGATGCCCAAAGCCAGACCGAGGTTGGCGCTATTTGCACCCTCCAGATCCAAGCCATAAAGCGACAGCACCGGCAACACCATAAACAGGCCGAGCATTCGGGTCGCGTAAAGCATCGCCAGACCAATTAGGGCCCTGCGTTCCAGATTATTCAGTGACATAGACCGTTAAATCTTATGGCTGGAAAAACGCGAATTCTAACAGATGCGCGCCCCCTTGCCCTAGTAAAGAAAAAGACTAAAAAAAACGTTGCAAACTGTACATCCGAACAGCAGACTGGGATCGTTTTTTTGGTCCTGCTCAGATCCAGTGTCGGCCAGGACCCGATCACCTCGATAACCGTCCTGCGGCCTAGCCCCATTGCGGCCAGGCCAGAGTTAACGGGCAACACAACCCCACGCCGGGCTGGATTTTTTAACCAATTTATGCTTTCTTTGAGCTTTTGCTTTTGCCAACATTGAGGATTACATGGACATAATTTCCGTCCAAGGGGCTCGTACCCATAACCTAAAAAACATCTCTATCGATATCCCGCGTGACAAACTGGTGGTTATTACCGGTCTGTCGGGCTCTGGTAAATCCTCCTTGGCGTTCGATACTCTCTATGCGGAAGGCCAGCGACGCTATGTCGAGTCGTTGTCGACTTATGCGCGACAGTTTCTATCGATGATGGAAAAACCCGATGTCGATCACATCGAGGGCTTGTCACCGGCAATTTCCATTGAGCAAAAGACCACGAGCCACAATCCGCGCTCAACGGTCGGCACGACCACCGAAATCTACGACTATCTCAGACTCTTATTTGCCCGAGTCGGCGAACCGCGCTGCCCACAGCACGGCGAACCGCTGGAAGCCCAAACCGTCAGCCAAATGGTTGACCAGGTGTTGGCCTTGCCGGCCGGCAGCAAGCTGATGATGCTCGCCCCGCTGATCCGTGATCGTAAGGGCGAGCACCTGCATATTTTTAACGAATTGAAGGCCCAGGGCTTTGTGCGCGTGCGGGTTGACGGCACGATCATGGATCTGGATGAGGTGCCGGCGCTGGACAAGCGCAAGAAGCATTCAATCGAAACCGTGGTCGACCGCTTCAAGGTGCGAGATGACCTGCAGCTGCGTCTGGCGGAATCGTTTGAGACCTGCCTGACCCTATCCGGTGGCATCGCCCAAGTTGCCTGGATGGACGGTGATGGCGAGACGCTGTTATTTTCCAATAAATTTGCCTGTCCGGTCTGCGGTTATTCCATTACCGAACTGGAACCGCGCATGTTTTCTTTCAATAACCCGGCCGGGGCTTGTGAGGAATGCGACGGACTCGGGCTGAAACAATATTTTGATCGCGCGAAAGTGGTTCGGGACACCAGCCTGACCCTCGCTGAAGGCGCGGTATCCGGCTGGGACCGGCGCTCGGTGTACTACTATAGCCAGCTCACGTCCTTGGCGAGTCATTTTAAGGTCGATATCGAAAAGCCGTTCGACAGCTTACCGAAAAAATTCCAGAAGACGGTTTTGGAAGGCAGCGGCGATGTCGAAATTGACTTCAATTATGTCAACAGCCGGGGCGCCATCTACAACCGCAAGCACACCTTTGAAGGCATTATCCCCAATATGGATCGGCGCTACCGCGAGACCGACAGCGGTTCGGTGCGCGAGGAGCTGGGCAAGTTTTTGGCCGAGCAACATTGCCCAAGCTGCAACGGCAGTCGACTCAAAGAAAGCGCGCGCAACGTCTTTATTGACGGCGTAACGCTGCCGGAAATCACCCATATGTCGATCTCCGATGCGGTGCTCTACTATAAAAAGCTTCAGTTGACCGGCAATCGGGCGCAAATCTCCGAAAAAATCATGCGCGAAATCGTTCAACGGCTCACCTTTTTAGAGAACGTCGGACTCGACTACCTTACCCTCAACCGCAGCGCCGACACCCTGTCCGGTGGAGAAACCCAACGCATTCGCTTGGCCAGCCAAATTGGTGCTGGCCTGGTCGGGGTGATGTATATTCTTGACGAACCCTCGATCGGTCTGCATCAGCGCGATAACGATCGCTTACTAAAAACTCTGACCGATCTGCGCGATATGGGCAACTCGGTGATTGTCGTTGAACACGATGAAGACGCCATCAAGATGGCCGATTGGGTCCTCGATATCGGCCCGGGCGCGGGCGTACATGGGGGTGAAATCATCGCCTATGGCACGCCGGAACAGGTTATGAAGAATAAAAACTCACTCACCGGGCAATACTTGAGCGGCAAAAAACGTATCGAAATACCGACCGAGCGCGCGGTAAACGATCCCACCCGGCAGTTGACCGTGCGCGGCGCGACCGGCAACAATCTGCAAAACGTCGATTTGCATATCCCGGTTGGCCTCTTTACCTGCATTACCGGTGTATCCGGTTCGGGCAAGTCCACGCTGATCAACCAGACGCTCTATCCACTGGCTGCTACCGCGCTGAACAATGCCACCACCCTGACGGCCGCACCCTATAAAGCGATCGAAGGCTTGGATTACTATGACAAGGTGGTCGATATAGACCAGAGCCCGATCGGACGCACGCCGCGTTCCAATCCGGCGACCTATACCGGTATTTTCACCGCCATCCGAGATCTCTTCTCCGGCACCCAAGAGGCTCGATCGCGCGGCTATGCACCGGGCCGATTCAGCTTTAACGTTAAGGGAGGGCGCTGTGAGGCCTGCCAGGGCGACGGCCTGATCAAGGTCGAAATGCATTTCCTAGCGGACATCTATGTGCCTTGCGATATTTGCACCGGCAAGCGCTACAACCGTGAAACACTGGAGATTCGATATAAATCGAAAAATATCCACCAAGTCTTGGATATGACCATCGAGGATGCCTTGCTCTTTTTCGAGGCCATCCCAGCTCTTTACCGCAAATTGCAAACCCTGACCGATGTCGGTCTGTCTTACGTCAAGCTGGGCCAAAGCGCGACCACCCTCTCGGGCGGCGAGGCCCAACGCGTTAAGTTGGCGCGCGAACTGTCCAAGCGCGATACCGGCAGCACCCTCTATATTCTCGATGAGCCGACCACCGGTCTGCACTTTCAGGATATTAAGCAACTCTTAGAGGTGTTGCATCGGTTACGCGACAACGGCAATACGGTCGTGGTGATCGAGCATAATCTGGATGTGGTGAAAACCGCCGATTGGGTGATCGATTTGGGTCCTGAAGGCGGCGTGCGCGGCGGTAAGATTGTCGCCAGTGGCACGCCAGAGCAGCTGGCTGTCGATAAGGGCTCGGTCACCGGTAGCTATCTTAAGATTCAATTGGATCGACCTTAGCTAGGCTGGCTGGGCTGCCCCCAAGGGTGGCCTAACCGGTTCACTGCCTGTCCCCTTTATCCTGCTCAGTAGAGCAGGGTAAAGAGTTTGCGCTGGTATTGAGCCGCTAGAGGGTCGCCCTTGCCCAGGCTTTGCAGTAAATCCAACATGGTTTTACGAGCACCCCCGTCGTGAAACTGCTTATCCTTTTGCAACACCTCCAACACCGCCTGCAAGGCATCTTCGACCCGCTCATGCTGGCTATACTGCAGGGCCAAGCTGTATTTCAATTCAAGATTATCCGCATCGGCGGCTAAGGCCTGTTGTAACGCGACGATTTCCGGGCTGTCGGCGGCCTGCAACATCAGATCGAGGCGGGCCTCCAGCGCGACCCAGTATGGGCTTAGGCGTTGTTCCAAGGTCGCCTTAACCAAGACCGTCTGGGCCTCTTTGACGCGTTTTAACTGCAGATAACAATCCGCCATCAGCAAGCCAATATTAAAATCCTCATCACTCAAACTATAGGCGCTATAGGCCAGGGTCAGTGCCTCGTCGAACCGTCCTGCCTGCAACAAAGCTTGAGCTTGTTCGACATCAACCTGCCATGGCGCGGGCAAATGAGTAAGTAAGCGCTCACGAATGACGCGCTCCGATTCACCGCCCATAAAGCCATCGATCGGCTGTCCGTCTTTCACAAAGACCACCGCGGGCAAACTGCGCACACCAAACTGAGCCACCAGCGCCTGCTGTTCGTCGGTGTTGACCTTGCCGAGCAGAAATTGACCGGCGTATTCAAGCGCCAGTTTTTCCAGAATAGGGCTTAGAGCCTTAGAGGGCTCGCTCCATTGGGCCCAAAAATCGAGCACGACCAGCTGCTGTTGCGACTGCTCGACCATAATATGCTGAAAATTATCGGCGGTTACAGCGACAATAGTATTTGTTGTATTCATAGCGACCTCAGGTTTTCACACGCTTTTAATATTGGGGTGAATATAAGGGCCAAATAGACGAGGAACAAGACCTAGGAGCCTTAGAAATCGCCAAGACCGATAAAAAGCCTGATGTCACGGCTTGGCAATGACAAGACCGCGGAGCCTAAGTACCCTGCGCACCGTGGCGATTGAATTAAAACGGTTTTCGACAACCCCTAAGCTGGTGCATCGATTGGCTCACCGGTAAACTAGGTCGTTATTCACTTACACAACCGGAGTTAACCATGAAGCGCGGCGTCATCCTAGCCCTCGCCGTAACCGTGACAGTCGTACTGGCTGGTACCGGCATATTCTGGATCCAATCCCCGGGCTCGGTGGAGTCGAATCCCTCCAATATTGACGTCAGCGCCAGTGAAGCACGAATTTTTAAAACCCTGACTCTGAACAACGGTCTGTCTGTTGTCCTGGTGTCCGATCCCAGTAGCGACAAGGCCGCCGCGGCCCTAAATGTTTTCTCCGGCTCGTGGGCCAATCCTTCCGACATTCCCGGCCTGGCGCATTTTTTGGAACACATGCTGTTTCTCGGGACCGAGAAGTTTCCCGAAGTCGATGGCTATCAAACCTTTATTGAACAGAACGGCGGCAGCGATAACGCCTACACGAGCAACACCAATACCCTCTATCACTTCGACATCAATGGCTTGCAACTGGAGCCCGCGCTCGATCGTTTCGCGCAATTTTTTATTGCACCACTGTTCGATGCGGGCTTTACCGAGCGTGAGCGCAATGCCGTCAATTCCGAGTTCACCGCCTCGTTACAGAATGACGAACGTCGGATTGAAGATGTCATGCGCGAACTAACCGACGCCGGTCATCCGGCATCGCGCTTGGCTATTGGCAACCTGTCTACTCTGACATCGCCGGAGATGACCACTCGATTACGCACCTTCTATCGGCAGCATTATGTCGCGGCCAATATGGCCTTAGCCATATATGGCCCCCAAGATATCAACACCTTGGAGTCTTGGGCCATAGACTACTTTGCCGGTGTTCGGGCCCAGCAAGCGCCAAAGCTCAACTACGATGTGCCGCTGTTTGATCCAGTGCAACTGCCTCTATTGGTCACGATCGAGCCACGCCGCGAGATGCGACGTCTGGAACTGCGCTTTCCCATCCCCGGCACGGCTGGGCAGTTGGCGAGCAAACCCAACCAATACGTCGGCCACCTACTCGGCCATGAATCCACCGGTTCGCTCTTGTCGGTTCTGAAAGCTAAGGGCTGGGCGGAAAACCTGTCCGCCAGCAGCGGCGGTATAACTCATGCCAACACCACCTTTGATGTCCAGATCGACCTCACCCCGGACGGCCTAGCCAATTGGCAAGCGGTCACCGAGCTGCTATTCAGCCATATCGAATTGATTCGTCAGGCCGGGATTCAAGAGTGGATTTTTGACGAGCAGAAAAACATCAATGAGCTGGCCTTTCAATTCGCGGAAAAGGTTGGGCCCAGTTCGACTGCGGTGGCTCTGGCCGAGAATCAGCGTTATTATCCGGCGGCCCAGGTGCTCTCGGGTCCCTACCGGTTGGCGGACTTTACGCCAGCGGCGATTGAACAGGTCTTATCGGCCCTAATACCCGACAATGCTCTGGTCATTCTGGTCCGGCCGGACGCCAAAACCCTGGTTAAGAGTCAATATTACCAGACGCCCTATCGCAGCGAACAATTGGCCGGTGCCACCGTTGCCCGATGGCGCACACCGAATCAAGCGCCTGGCTTGGCCTTACCGAATGCTAACCCCTTTGTACCGACCCAGTTCAATGTCCAACCGGCACAAAAGGTCGCCTCTGCACTGTACCGCAGTACACCCCAAATCCTGTTGCAGGACAGCGGTAAAACCCTGTGGTTTGAACAAGATGATGCCTTTTACACGCCCAAGGTCGACATTCACCTGTTGCTGGAAACCAACTACGCCAACGTATCGGCCAGCCAGGCGATGGCCACGGCGCTGTATCTCGATCTGGTCAACGACGCGCTCAATGAGGTTCGCTATGAGGCTGGCCTGGCTGGATCCGGTTATGGCATAGCCTTAGTGGATAATGGCATCCAAGTTCGGCTCTATGGCTATCAGGACAAGTTACACCTATTGCTCGACACCCTTATTCTGGAACTAACCGAGCACCGCATCAGTCCAGAGCGTTTTGCCATCAAAAAAGAGGAAACCCTGCGGGCGCTGCGCAATCGCTCGGAAGATCCGGTGATCAGTCAGATGATCCGCCAACTAAATGAATGGCTCACGGCTAACAGTTTCTCAGTCGCTGAGCAATCGGCAGCTGCGCAGACCTTGACCCCAGATAGTCTGCTGATTGCGCGCAATGAGTGGCTAGCGAGCAGTCGATTGGAACTGTTGGTGCACGGCAATATCCTCGCCGATCAGGCCAAGGTTCTGGCTCAGCGCATCGACAGAATCATCCCCCAGGGCGGCACTCAAGCGGCCGGACGGGCCATCGCCAAGCTGCCGGCGCGCGATTTTTTGGCCCGGGTCAATATTGATCACGCCGATTCAGCCATGCTGGAACTGTATCAGGGCGACAACAGCAGTCTGCGTGAGCGCGCACTCTATGCGCTGTTAGCGGAAACCATGAGCGCGCCCTACTTTGCCGATCTGCGTACCCGCGAACAGCTGGGTTATATAGTCTTAGCACGGGCCTATCCGATAGATGGCCTGCCGGCACTGCTACTTTATGTGCAGTCGCCAAGTACCGACGCGGCCATGGTGCAACTCTATTCGAACCGTTTCTTAAGCCGTTTTGCCCAGCAGTTAGCCAATATGAACGAACTGAGTTTCGAAGCCTACAAGCGGGGCCTGATGACCGGATTGACCGAACCAGACAAAAACCTCTTTGCCTTGAGCAGCCGCTATTGGCAAAACATTCAGGACGGCAACCATAACTTCAATACCCGGGCGCGCATTGCTGCTGAAGTTGAGAAGATCAGTCTGGAAGGTTTTCGACGCTTCTATGATATCCGCATTCTCGGCGACGCGACCCGCTCGCTGACCTTGCATCAGGTCGGCGTGAACATGGCCGACGACTATACCGACCATGCGCAAAACATCGTTGGCAAATATCCGCTGGAACAACCAAAGGCTTGGCCAGACGATATTGAGTGGATCACACCGACCTTCAATAACATTAGCGATTAGGCAGTAGAACCTAGAAGGTAGATGGTAGATGGCGGAAGTAGCAAGTAACAATAGAATTGGGGGCGGGGTTGAACCGCGCCAAAAAAAAGGGCGGCAGATGCGCCCTGGCTCCGACTAGACCGACCGGCTAGACAACTGGCGTTGCCCAACCTATTCGGATATTTAGCGGGCTTACCTGAAGTCTTCTTTCTCTTGCGGCTGAGGATTACGCGGCAATACCACTAGCACGTTCACACCGTTGCCAGTATTGGTCACCTCGACATAGCCGTTCAACATCTGCGCCAAGCGGCGCGTGACCACATAGGTTAGGCCCGGGCCGACTTCCTGACCGTGTTCGATAATAGAGATATACTCGGTCATAATATGCTTCAGTTGATCGGGCTTAAACTGCCGTCCGTCAATGGTGAAGTTAATTCGTAACGAGTCGCCCAAGGCCGCATCCAAATAACCGATTAGGCTGATGTTAAGCGTAGAATCTTCGTTCATGCGGATCAACGACTGCACAATACGTGAGAGCAGATTTTTTAACCAGTTCGGATCGGACATCACCGGCATCTGGTCTTCCGGATTATCCAGCTTTAGCTTAACCCCGCGAATCTTACCCAATGAGATCCAGTCATCGACCAATAGATTCAACTCACCGAGGAAGTCGAGTTCCTGATAATTCGGTAACTCGGAGCGCAATTGTAACTGGGCCAAGGCTTGCAAATCCGCGGCGTAACGCTTCATCCCTTCGGCACGAGTGCGGATGACAGCCAAGGTGTCGGCACCCTGGTGGTCGGTCAGTTCTATAATTTCATCCATGGCGTGATCCAATGCGGCGGCCATATTGCGCAGCGAATGATCCTTTTCCTGGGTGGAATTGAGCACGATGCGGCGTAATTCGCTGGCTTTCTTACCGTCGTATTCCAAACGGTCCAATTTCAATTGCTGTTCCTGCACCTGACGCTTGGTGCGGCTGTGGCTTCGATTAGATTCGGCCACCTCCATCTGGCTCTGATTCAGGGCCAACATACTGGTCAGGCCGGCAATGAAAATACCGCCGATTAGGCCCGCCCAGATCAGCGGAATAAACTTATCAAAAGTTATGTAGCCAACTAAGGATCCGACGCCCAGCCAAATAACCAGGCTCGCCAACAATAACTGTTTTAAACGGGTTCGAGGATTCACCCACTGCTCTCCATGTAATAGGTCAACTGAATGACTTTAATCGATTCTTACTTTAACGCGACAGTTTGCCAGATTAGGACACACTTTAGCAGTCACTCTACCAAACGAATGCCTATATGGGCCATGAATATAGAAAAAAGTGATCATTTATACCATCGCGCCACGAAGATTTCGCTAAAGCGCTCTAAAATCAACCTGTGAGGGCCCTTGGCGCCGCGCAAATGGCTTATTTTTTTCCGCAGTCGATCTACACCATTGAGTTAAGGACGCGAAGCACCTAGAATAGTGCGAAATTGACCACTTGGACAAGTTAATGACATCTCAACTCCAGACTGCCCGTTTAGCCCTGTCACTGATGGATCTTACCTCGCTGAACGATGATGACACCGCAGCGACCATCGGCCAACTTTGTCACCAGGCGCAAACGCCCGAGGGTTCTCCCGCCGCGGTGTGTGTCTATCCGGCCTTTATCAACCCGGCCCGCAAGACCTTGGCGCAACTGAAACTCACCCAGGTCAAGGTCGCCACCGTTACCAATTTCCCACACGGTAATGCCGACCTTGCCAGCGCGCTGGCCGAAACCCGTGCCGCCGTTGCCGCCGGAGCCGATGAGGTCGACCTGGTGTTTCCCTATAGGGCCCTTATGGCCGGCGATGCCGATGTCGGCCGGCAAATGGTCAGCCAATGCAAAGGGGTCTGCGGCCCAGCGGTATTGCTCAAGGTTATTATCGAAAGCGGTGAGCTGGCCACACCCGAATGGATCCGCCGAGCCGCCGAGCTGGCAATTGAAGCCGGCGCCGACTTTATTAAAACCAGTACCGGCAAGGTCGCCATCAACGCCACGCCAGAAGCCGCTGAGATTATGCTTCAAGCGATCAAAGACAGCGGGCGAGCGGTTGGCTTCAAGGCCGCGGGCGGGGTCCGCAATGTCGCCGATGCCGAGCGCTACCTGAGCCTGGCAGCGCAAATATTGGGCGCCGACTGGGTGACCCCGAAAACCTTCCGCTTCGGCGCCAGCAGCTTGCTGGCCAGCCTGCTCCAGACCCTCGGTCATGCGCCAGCGGCTCAGAACAACGGCGAGGCCGTCAGCCAAGCTAAATCAGATCGCCCCTATTAATACGTTGCCCGGAGTACAGGCCATGTTTTTACCGCAAGAGATTATTCGTAAAAAACGCAATGGGGGCGAGCTGAGTGAGGCCGAGATCCAATGGTTTGTAAACGGTATTCGCGACGAGTACGTGACCGAAGGCCAGATTGGCGCCTTTGCCATGGCCGTCTATTTTAAGCATATGACACTGGCCGAACGGGTTGCGCTAACGCTGGCGATGCGCGACTCCGGTAGCGTGATGAGCTGGCCGAACGCCAAAGGGCCAATCGTCGACAAACACAGCACCGGCGGGGTCGGCGATGTCGTTAGCCTGATGCTGGGTCCGATGGTCGCCGCCTGTGGCGGCTATGTGCCGATGATTTCCGGGCGCGGCCTGGGCCATACCGGCGGCACGCTCGATAAGTTTGAGAGCATTCCCGGTTACGACCCCTACCCCAGCCCGGAAAAATTCAAGCAGATCGTCGATGATATTGGCGTCGCAATTATCGGCCAAACCGGCAATTTGGCCCCAGCGGATAAGCGCTTCTATGGCGTGCGAGATATTACCGCCACGGTTGAAAGCATTGATCTGATCACCGGTTCGATTCTGTCGAAGAAACTCGCCGCCGGCTTGGATGCCCTAGTGATGGACGTCAAGGTTGGTGATGGTGCCTTTATGCCCAGCTATGCCGACAGTAAGGCCCTGGCTGAAAGCATCGTCCAGGTCGCCAATGGCGCCGGCACGGCCACTACCGCTATCCTCACCGATATGAATCAGGTGCTGGCGCGATCCGCCGGCAATGCCCTGGAGGTCCGCGAGGCGGTCGATTATCTCAAGGGTGTGCGCCGCGATCCGGTGTTGCATGAGGTCACCCTGGCGCTCTGTGCAGAAATGCTCTGTGCCGCCAAACTGGCTGACTCTCAAGCGGCGGCGCTCACGATGCTGCAAGACGTCCTCGACAATGGCCAGGCCTTGGCGAAATTCGCGCAGATGGTACATGCCTTGGGCGGCCCGGCCGATTTTGTCGAGCGCATGGACCACTACCTGACCGCCGCGCCCCTGGTACAGCCGATTTTAGCGACCCGCTCTGGCTTTGTGAGCCATATCAAGACCCGAGAATTGGGCCTGGCTGTGGTACAGTTAGGCGGCGGTCGGTCCCGCGCCGACCAAAAAATTGACCACGCCGTGGGCCTCGACCGGATTGTGAAATTGGGCGAATCGGTTCAAGCCGGCGAGCCATTGCTCTACGTTCATGTGCAGAACGCCGCGCAGTTTAACGCCGTTCAAGAACAGCTACTCAACGCCTTCACCCTAGCGGATCAGGCACCGGAATCGATACCGGCGGTCTATGAGATTATCCGCGCCTGACAGGAGCTTTAAACGCGATGAAACGAGTGCATATTATGGTGCTGGATTCTTTCGGCATCGGGGCGTCGCAAGATGCCGTAAAATTCGGCGATGTGGGCGCCAATACCTTGGGTCATATCGCCCAATATTGCGCACAGGGCAAGGCGGATATTAAGCGCTCGGGCCCATTGACGTTGCCCAACCTGACCCGTCTGGGTCTGGTCAATGCCGCCACGCAGAGCAGCCAAGGCGAGGTACCACAAGGCATGGCGCAGGCAAGCCAGCCTATTGCCAGCTATGGCTATGCCGAAGAGTTATCGAGCGGTAAGGATACGCCCAGCGGCCATTGGGAGATTGCCGGCGTGCCGGTGTTATTCGAATGGGGTTACTTCCACGACAAAACCCAGTCTTTCCCGGACAGTTTGGTGCAAGACTTTATTGACCGCGCCCAAGTCCCCGGCATACTGGGTAACTGCCACGCCTCCGGCACCGAGATATTGAGCGAGCTGGGTGAAGAGCATATGCGCAGCGGCAAACCCATTATCTATACCTCTGGCGACAGCGTGTTCCAGATCGCCTGCCATGAGGACAGCTTCGGGCTCGAGCGGCTCTATGAGCTGTGTGCGATCGCGCGCGAACTGGTCAACGAATACAATATCGGTCGAGTGATTGCCCGACCCTTTATCGGCGCCGATGCGGCACACTTTGAGCGCACTGGTAATCGCAAGGATCTGGCCGTGGCGCCGCCTTCTAAGACCGTGCTGCAAAAGCTGAAAGAGGCGGATGGCGAGGTAATTTCCATCGGCAAGATCGCCGATATCTATGCCCATATCGGCATCACCGAAAAACACAAGGCCAATGGTTTGGCGGCCCTGTTCGACAAGACCTTAGCGGTAATAGACACGGCCGCGGACCGCAGCCTAGTCTTTACCAACTTTGTCGACTTCGATTCCAGTTACGGTCATCGGCGCGATGTCGCCGGCTATGCCGCAGCCCTGGAATACTTCGATACCCGCCTACCCGAACTGCTCAGCGCAGTCGGTCCGGACGACCTGCTGATCTTCACCGCCGATCACGGTTGTGATCCGAGCTGGCCGGGTTCGGACCATACCCGCGAACATATACCCGTGCTGGTGTACTGCAAGAACCGTGAGCCGGTCAACCTGGGCCTGCGCCATTCGTTTGCCGATATAGGCCAGACCGTCGCCGACTATCTGGATCTGGAGGCCATGGACTATGGCACCAGCTTTCTCGGCCAGATGACCCCGCTGTCGGCCTAAGCCAACCATAAGGCGGTCTCGGATCGAGACGACGGCGCGCCTTGGGCGGCCGTCTTGATCAACCTGTCGCCAGCTGATTTAACCATCGATATTGACGCATTCGGCGCACAAAGAGCGCCGACTTAAACACCTCCTCCAGGGAGATACCGACAAACGCACCCACCAGCCCGAGCTGCCCATAGACCCCCAGCAACCAGGCCAGGGGCGCACCACAGAGGGTAAAGCTGAGCAAGGTAATGTGCATCACCGCGGCGGCATCGCCCCCGGCCCGCAACAGACCGGGTATTACCGCGTTGATCGCGGTAAAAAACAGCGAGCCGGCCAAAACCCAGGTGCAGAGATAGGCCAAGCGTTCGGTCTCTGGGGTGATGGCGTACAGCGCCAAGAGCGGCTTGGCAAAGACAATCAAGAGACTCGCCGGCACGGTCATCAGCGCCAAGCCAACCCACAGGGCAATCCATGCCGTCGCCTTGGCGCGCTGGAATTGGCCTGCACCGAGCAACTGCCCGATGCGCACCGCCGTCGCCGTCTGCAAACCGCCGATGGGCAACATAAAGAGCGTCTTTAAGGTTCGCACGATGGCATAGGCGGCATAGGCGATGGCGCCCAGACTGTTAATAAGTACCGTGTAGAACACCCGGGCGCCCTGCCAATAGAAACCATCGATGGTATTGGGGTAGCCGAGCCGAAAAATCGTTTTCAGCGTCGCCCCATAGCCCCGGAACAGACGCTTCAATGACAGGTCAAGACCGTTGTCCTGGCGCCGAGCCAGGCAAAACAGCACCATCGCCTGGCCTGTGGCCGCAATCAGCGTGGCCAGCGCTGCGCCGACCAGACCCAGTGGGCTAAAGACTGGTGCCCACAGACCCGGAAAGCCCAGACCGAAGATCAGCACATAGTTGAGAATAAAGTTGACCAGGTTAAAACTGACCGCCACCTTGACCGGCGTGCGCGTATCACCGAGAGCATTGAGGGCGCCAGTGAGCAGTTGAGATAACAACATTGCCGGTAAGGCAAAGGCGATTAGGTGCAGATAGGTGGCCGCCACCTGCGGCACCGAGGAGCGCAATGCCGGCGCCCTAAACAGATCGGTGGTCAAGAGCCCGACCAGGCTCTCGGCGAAAAACCAGACCAGCGCCCCGAGCAGCAGACCGGCAAGCAGCCCAATTTGCACCATGGCCATCGCACTGTCATTAATAGCGCTGGGGTTCTTCGCGCCACGCTGTTGGGCAATCAACACGCTGCCACCGATCGACAGCGCGGCCATCAAGAGAAACAAAAAACTCACCAACTGCTGGGCATTGCCCAAGGCCGCGATAGCGGTTTCGCCCAACTGACCGATCATCAGAGCATCGACAAAACCCATCAGGTTCATCAACACCCCTTGAATCATAATGGGCACCGCCAGACTGATAATGGGAGCAGCGAGGGCTCTGGGACAGACGCGCCGCACCTCAGTCGCGGGCCAAAAACTGCTCGATCGCAACATCCAGATGACGCACCGTCTGCGCCATGTTATCGAGTTGATGGCGGAACCAACCAGCGTGATCGAGGCACTCCTCTTCACTATTAGACAGCTTAAAGAAGCGCACCGTATAAAAAGGCAGGGCCTCGGCAAAAAGCGGCAGCAAACGGATTTCCGCGTCCGGCAGGTCATGGTAAGTACGATAGCTGTCGATCATAAAGGCCAGCGCCCGGCTGGTTGCCGCTTGCAACTGTTCATCGGTGATCCGGTGCTCATTTGCACGCGGCGAAAAGCCGTGCAGCACCTCAAACCAATACCCCCAAACCATCGACCGGGTGGCCCAGAAAAAATCCACCAGCCGATAGTCCTCGCGGATAAAATCGAAATCGAGGATCGCCCGATAATCTTGCTGGTCGGCACTGAAGATCAGATTAAAACAATGCAGATCGCCGTGAATAAACACCTTTTTCAACACCGACAAGTCTCGCGTTGCCAAGCGGGCCTGCAAACTGTCGGCAAGTTCTAACAGCTCATCAACGATGCTGAGCATCTGCGGCACCGATTGCCGAGGGCTTGAATCCTGCGCTAGGGTCGGCTGCAACGCTTGCAACCATAGGCGAGCGTCCGGGATGGCCAAGGCTGCCGTGCGATTCGGCTCGAACGGCGGCTTGAAGTGTTCGGTGGCGCGATGAAAATCGGCCATGGCGTGCATGGTTTCATGCATCAGCTGCTCGCTGAGCGTATCGTGCCATTTAGGCACCCAGCCCTCGACGAACTCGTTCATAATATAAAATTGGCCGTCGTATTCTAAAAACAAGTCACCCTTGAGCGTCGGAATAAGCTTCGGGCAAGGCACCTGATGGTCGTTGAGAAACTGAATCAGCCCGGCCTCATTGGCGACCAGTTCCCGGCTGTTGTTTTTAAAACAGTTTTTCACCACGAACTGCCCCTCGCGCGTGGTGATGGTGTAGACCTCGTTGGCTAGGCTGAAATAGTTTAGTACGACATTCTCAATCGGCCGCTTGCCAAAATGCTCCAACACGTACTGCAATCGCCGTTGTACCGGTTCACCCGCCATCTGTAACTGCTCTTTTACTAGAAGGAAAGAAACCATTCTTAAAAATGGCGACTCAGAGTACAAGTGGAATTACCGGTAAACCGATAAATTCCAACATCCGGGTGAAGCCAAAATGGCCCGGCAGCTCACATCGCCAGGTAGCGCCAACCAACCGAAAGCTGTTGAGGGCTGAGGGCTGAGGGCTGAGGGCTG
>NZ_CEYAVF010000041.1:16851-19602 GCF_982785585.1 Reinekea sp.
TGAGGGCTGAGGGCTGAGGGCTGAGGGCTGTATCGTTACAAATACACCTGAACCCGCAAACCAGATTGCCAAAATGGTAGTGATACTATAGTGTGATACTAATATTGGTCTGCTTCGAGCGGGCACCAGTGTTCCCGCTTATTTCAAGCGAGATGCTGTCTAACCTTACCCTAGGGTAAATTGGAGCAATGAATGCTAAAAATCCCCCTATTAACCGCGTTGGCGTGCACTTTTGTGCTTAGCGCCTGCGAAACTCCTACAGATGACACGGCGGCGGCGGCGACAACCGACACGACAAGCACCGACACGACAACGACCGACGACGCTGCGCGATCACTTATTTCTGGCAGTGTGGCCTTGCCGTCACAGATGGCTTTAGTCTCTACCAGTGACGTAACCCGCAGTGCCACACGTGCTGGCACCAGCACCCGCGCCCTAATCTCGGACGCTGCTTTGGCCGCATTTGCAGACGATAGTGATTACAACACCGAGCGGCAAAATATTTTTGTTTATCTCGATGCGTCCGAACCAATTGATTTTATTGACAGCCTGCTGTGCTTTACCGGCCAGACTGAACCGCTCGCTATGAACGGTAAAGGCAATTACGTTGCCTGGTCAGATGCTGGCTGTTTTGAAGAACGATCTGGCGGCGGCCAGGAACAGGGTGCGGCAGAACCAGCGCCGTCCTATATTCCGGTAATTGTCCATTCCTCACAAGCCACCGATGACAGCCCATTGATCATCAACGGTTGGGTACCAAAGTTCCCCGAACAAGGGGGCGATTTTGCCGTTAAGATGTTAGGAGAGGTCACAGAGACACCAACTGAAGAGACTCCCTTTGGCATATTTAAGCTGGCCTTTGGCCTTCTGCCGACCATGGCGTCCCCAGAATCTGACAAATTCGGCATGGGTGAGGTTATTTCATCGCGCACCGAGGACAACAGTTCAAGCTTTACTCTGTACCAAGAACAGAGCGACGAAACTCAGGACGGATCGGGTAACTCTATCGCCGTGTCTTGCATCACCCAAGCATCGGTTAATTACAACCAAGAAACCGAGATCGGCCGCGCTCGGACCTCAAAACTCTGTGTCAACACAGCAAGTGATGAAGTAATACCAAGCATGAGTCGCGCCTTTGCCCTGGCGGCGAATGCCGACTATATACATATGCGCACCACCGACACCCTTGACGAACTCACGAATCCGACTGCGCAAACCGTAACGGTCAACCAGTGCTTAGATCGCAATAGCGTCGAAGACACAGCGTTTACCTATGGCCTCTATGACCTTGCTGACGGCAGCGAGGTTGTGCTCAATTCAGGCGTGCAACTGCACGTCGATGCGGATGGCAATGGCAGCGGCGATGATGCCAATGGTTATGAATCCTGGGGTCAGATGGGCTATGGCGGCAGCTGGCGCGAAGACGACCAACCGTGGACAAATGGTGAGAAAGTCCAAGAAGCTACCCGTGATGACTCAACGGGCAAAACCTATACTGTTAAAGTGGCACCTGGAAAGCTAATTAAAAACACCGTCGAAGAGATACCCTTAGAGACACTTGTTGGCGTAGAATTCCAAGCCCATTTGAACGAGAACAGCGGCCGATTTACCGGAGATACCGACTTTAACCAAGATTCGGATGAGGTCGACCAATACGAGGCTATATTGAAGCTCAATGCAGCCGAAGATGGCTTTGAGGTAACCGGCATCATCACCGACTGGGATGACGATGGCCCGGTGATCACTGACGTAGAAGGTACGCCTGTTGCGGTTACCTTAGCGACTAATGAGGTTGTATCTATGTGGTCCCGGCAGGTGGGTGGCCGTGTTACGTTCGCCCAAGGCGCAGTCAGTCTCAGCTCATTTGTTAGAACCTATGTCAACGGCAGCGAAACCGCATCGGGTGGTTTGTTTGCTGGTGGCTCTGACGTCACGCTCCACTGTGTCGAACAATGCCTAAAGGCCGGTGTCGCCGTTGGCGATATCGATACTGGGTCGAATTGGGGAGATGTATTTGAAAACGATGAACAGACTGCGGCAATTTATAGCTTTGCTCAGGCGGACCTGACCTTAGTCGACGCTGCCGACGATGCGATCGGTTTTGCGAGTACGGTGACCACATCAGATACAAACTCCAGCGACTACTGGAGCTGGGGTTTACAGACTGGTCCAATGGTAACCGGCTCGGCCATAACCGCGGATAACTTCTATGCTGGGCTGAATAACGGCAACATTACCACCTTCTATGTCTGGGAAACTGGCCTAAACCCTTGGCAGCAACAGACGGTACTCGTTGACGACGCCACCAGTGCCATTGTCACCTTTGACCGACCGCTTGGTATTAAATATACCCACAGCACCGCAAACGATCGCAATGACTCTGCGGCTAAAGACGGCGCGGTGTTCGTGCTCGAATACGGTGGCAAGGGCAATCTGTATGGCTTGCCTTGGGAACCTATTGGTAACAACTGGGCCCCAGTGATCAGTCTGGCAGATGGTGTGGTCGTCGCCGATCGTACAGGTGCGCAATATGTTTTCAAAGCCCTTGAGGTTGAGCAGAACATGACCGTAACTGATTTTTCAGCTGGCTTTTGTTCTGACTTACCCTTTGATGCGCCAAGCGAGCCAATTCCGACCGGCGTCGTGCAAGACGTGTTTGGGCTAGGCACCATGCCCGCTATTACGGATGAGGCACCATCGGTTATCGGTGGTGAGGTTCAGGGCGAATAAGGTTCCATAAGACTTTTCGCT
>NZ_CEYAVF010000041.1:19702-22721 GCF_982785585.1 Reinekea sp.
GACTTCTTCGGTCATCAGCTGTCCCTGCATCTGGGCCAGCCCTTTAGTACCGCCCAGACCGGAGTGGTCGACGGCGCGCAAGTGCCTATGCCGCACTTTGGCGTGGTCCTGCTTATGCCGCAGTGGTCCGAACTGGCCCAACGTTTGACGGATTCCGGTCTGGCCTTTGAATTCGGCCCGAGCGTGCGCTTTCCCGGCCAGGCCGGTGAACAGGCAACCATGTTTTTTCGCGACCCGAGCGGTAACCCGTTGGAAATTAAGGGTATCGCCAGTCACCACGGAGTATTCGCCCAATGAACTCAGTTATTGCCCTGCTCGGCGACTTTGCCGAGACCGAACGCAACGAGTGGCTGAACCACTTGCGGGCGGCCATGCCAAACGAGCAAATACAGCCATTTGTAGAGCTCAACCCAACCCAAAAAAAATCGGTCGAGTTTGCCATCGTCGCCAACCCAGACCCCGCTCAGATAGCACAGTTGCCCAACCTGGTTTGGGCGCACAGCCTCTGGGCCGGGGTCGAAAAAATAATCGCCAACTTCGGCCAAGGTCCATTGCAAATCGTTCGACTCACCGATCCCAACTTGGCCAACCTGATGGCCGAAGCCTGTTTGGCCTGGACCCTCTATCTGCACCGCGCCATGCCGACCTATCGCCAACAGCAACAGACACAAACTTGGCAACAGTTGCCCTATATCGCCGCGCAAGATCGCACCATCGGCTTGCTCGGTCTGGGCAAGCTGGGCACGGCCGTCGCCCAACGTTTGCTTGCCAATGGTTTTCAGGTCGCCGGCTGGAGCCGAACACCCAAGCTATTGGCAGGCTGCGACTGTTATAACGGCGCCGCAGGTCTGGACCAGCTATTGGCGCGCAGCGATATAGTCATCGGCCTGTTACCCGCCACGCCCGATACGGCCGGGCTGCTCAACCGAGCGCGATTGGCCCGACTAAAACCGGGCGCCAGCCTGATCAACTTTGGCCGCGGCAGCCTGATCGAGCAAGACGCCCTACTCGAGGCCCTCGACAGCGCAAAGATTGGGCATGCGGTACTCGATGTCTTTGACCGGGAACCCTTACCGAAAGATCATGCCTATTGGCATCATCCTCAGGTGACGGTGTTGCCGCATATCTCGGCTCCGACGCAACCGCATAGCGCCAGCGCTATTGTGGCGCGCCATCTGGCCGAGTTCCGACAGAGTGGGCAGATACCAGAAACGGTAGACTTGGTTCGGGGCTACTGATCAATCACTCTTCCCCCTAACCGGGCGACAAGCGGAAAAGCGATAAACCAAAAGAGAAATTCAGCGAATGATCATAATCGGGCCGAGTGGCCCGACTCTAGGGGGTGTTAGGTTAATCGATCGGTTAATCGTCTGCCATGTTGACGACTACGCGGCCATGGGATTTACCGGCCAGCATGGCCAACAGATATTCTTCGACCTGCGCTAAACGAATCTCGGTGGTTAAATCCGGCAAACAAGCGGGTTTAAAATCACCGGCCAGCGCCTGCCAGGCGCGCGCGCGCACGGCCATCGTGCACTGCACCGAATCAATACCGATCAGGCGGACACCGCGCAAGATAAACGGGAAGATAGAGGTGGTCAGATCGACCGCACCGACCAAGCCGCTGCAGGTTACCACACCATTGTATTGGCTCGACTGAATGGCATTGGCCAGCGTTGGCCCGGCCACGACATCGATAACGCCGGCCCATTGCTCAGCTTGCAGCGGTCGGTTGTTGGTCAACAGGCTCGCTCGGTCGATCACCTCAGTTGCACCCAAACTCATAAGAAAGGGCGTTTCTGTTAACTTGCCGGTCGAGGCGGTCACGCTGAAGCCTAACTTGGCCAAGATCGCGACCGCCAGACTGCCCACACCACCGGTCGCACCGGTGACCAAAACCGGACCCTGGTCCGGTTGTACACCGTTGTCGAGCAGGGCGTTAACCATCAGCGCGGCGGTTAAACCGGCGGTGCCGAAACTCATGGCTTCGAAGGCCGTCAGCGTCTTGGGTAGGGCCAATACCCAGGCGCTGGGTACGCGGATATATTGGCCCAGCCCACCTGCGGTGCCCATACCGAGGTCATAGCTGGTCGCGATCACTGCATCGCCAACCTGAAATGAGTCGCTGCTGCTCTGTACTACGATGCCGGCCGCGTCAATGCCCGGGGTGTGGGGGAAATTACGGGTAACCCCTGGGTTACCAGTGGCCGAAAGCGCATCTTTAAAGTTTAATGACGAATAGTCGACCCGGATCAATACCTCACCCGCGGGTAAATCGGCCACGGTACGGCGCTGAATGGAGCGTTGGAATTGCTTTGGCTCAGTCTGTTCAACAACTAGGGCTTGAAATTCGGTGTTCGGCATCTGGTTACTCCGCTTAGAATACAATGGATGGTGACCCTCGATTCTGGCCTGTTACGATCGCATGGCACAGTACTTTTTCAAACAGGGTTGTCAATTTGATCAAAAAAAACGCTCCATCCGTGCTGATCGGCCCTGAATTGGGGGTATACTGAACCATTATGACCGGTACAAATATCCCGGTCGCCCCCAATTAATGAGCGTTTTACACCAAAAGGCCGCTACCGATGACCCTTGATGAGCTACTCGAACAAGAAAACACGCTGGTTTTTCCACACTTCAATAGCAACGACGCCTGGCAGCTCGGGGTATTGCTGCGTGAATTAGCCTTGGCCGCCGATCTCAGTATCAGCATTGATATTAGCCTGTTCGACCAACTCTTGTTCGCCCATGCCATGACCGGAACCACATTGGAAAATGCCCACTGGATTCGACGCAAGAAAACCGTCGTGAAACGATTTGCGCACAGTTCCTATTATATGGGCGAACTCTATCGGGTACAGGGCTCCAGTTTCGAGGCCGCAACCTTGCTCGATCCAAATGAATACGCTGCCCATGGCGGTTGTTTCCCGATCTTGATCGCCGGGACCGGCATGGTCGGTTCGGTCACCGTGTCCGGTTTGGCCCAGCTAGACGATCATATTTTGGTCACTCAGGC
>NZ_CEYAVF010000042.1:0-22327 GCF_982785585.1 Reinekea sp.
CGCTTGGCTGGCTTGGAATACCGATGTGCCATCACATATGGGCATAAATCGTTTGAGCCACCCCCCGATCAAAAACCGAGAGACCTAAGGCCAATACGCAATGAATGCTACGCATGTCGATCAAACTTTAGTTCAATGGCAACAAAAAGAAGAAACCGCGGAGGCTATGATTCCGCTTATTGGCCTGTTGTATCGCAAAAACGATGTGATCACGTCAATTTACGGCCGGCAGATTATTAATCAATCGACCATTGGTTTGTTGAAATCGCATCGTTTCGTGAAGCAAGTCGAGGGCCATGAGCTGTCTGTTGTGGACACGTCGGCAATATTGCACCTGTTGCTCGACATGAACTTAGCTGCATGCCATATCGACATTGGCAAGCTTGCGATTAAATATAAGTCACTTACAGCAGATTTAAATCTGGTCGACTTCTTGAAAGCCGAGTTATCGGAATTGATCGATGGCTATGATGCTGATCACCATCAAAACGATAAGCCGACCGATATTGTGTTGTTTGGTTTCGGTCGTATTGGCCGCTTAGTCGCTAGAATTCTGATTGAAAAGACCGGCGGGTCGGGTCTTCGCTTACGGGCCATTGTCGTGCGACCTTCCAAGGCTAAAGATGACTTGGCAAAACGGGCAAGTTTACTGCGCCGAGATTCCATTCATGGCAGCTTCGAAGGAACGATTCAAGTAGATGAAGCGAACCAATCGATTGTCGCGAATGGCACTGCTGTCAAAGTCATTTACGCCAGTAACCCCAGTGATATCGACTACGAAGCATACGGCATTGAAAATGCAATTATCATCGATAATACCGGCATCTGGCGCGACCAGGCAGGCTTGGCACAACACCTTGAAGCTCGAGGCGTTAACAAAGTACTGTTAACCGCACCTGGCAAGGGTGACATAAAAAATATTGTTTATGGCGTCAATCACAAAAGCATAGAACAAGAGGATCGTATCGTTTCGGCTGCATCGTGCACAACAAATGCCATTACCCCGGTGTTGAAGGTATTAAACGATGAGTACGGCATTGAAAGTGGCCATGTGGAAACCATTCACTCCTATACCAATGATCAAAACCTAATAGACAACTACCATGCGGGTGATCGCCGTGGCCGCTCCGCGCCACTCAATATGGTGCTATCTGAAACAGGTGCCGCCGTTGCCGTTGCTAAGGCGTTGCCTGAGCTGAAAGGCAAGTTAACCGGCAATGCTATCCGGGTACCCACGCCAAACGTGTCGATGGCGATTTTGAATTTGCGGCTCACCAAGCAAACCGATGTTGAAACGTTGAATAACTTCTTACGCGAACAGGCGCTGTACTCAGACTTGGCGAAACAAATTGACTTCACTAACTCTCCTGAGGCCGTGTCGAGTGATTTTGTTGGCAACCGTAAGACAGCGATCGTTGATAGCACTGCGACCATCGTGAATGACCATGGCGTCATTCTCTATTTGTGGTATGACAACGAAGCAGGTTATAGCGCACAGGTTGTACGACTGGTGCATGAGATGGCGGGTGTTCATCACCAGGTCTACCCGAAGGGCTAAGATCCTGGGGGTCCCTCAGAGGGCAAAGTCGTTGATTTTCGGCCCTCAGTAACCTACCTTCTATGGTTAGCATGACGCTGATCCCTTGGATTAGTCGATGAATTCAAGGGCATCAACGATTTATGCATTCATCTCGCAACAAAGTCTCAACAGTGGTTTTCCTTGCTCAGACAAAGAGGAGTCGCCCTATATGAACACCACGCCTGAACACGATGCGCGCTTCGCGAATATGACATTTTCTGCTGTCTATCCTCTTTACGTTACTAAGGTTGAGAAGAAAGGTCGGTCTCTTGACGAATTGCATCAGGTTATTGCTTGGCTTACCGGATTCAATGAGGCAGATCTGCAAGCACTAATCAAACAGAAGGCGACGTTTCAACAGTTCTTCGCTGCGGCATCGATCAACCCCAATGCACAACTGATTCGGGGTCTTATCTGCGGATATCGAGTAGAAGAGATCGCAACACCCTTGACCCAACAGGTCCGCTGGCTCGACAAACTGGTCGATGAACTCGCCAAGGGACGCAAGATCGAGAAAATTTTACGGTCGGCCGAGTAGCCCTGTCGGCAAATGATAATCCGGTTGAACCCGAACGCGGAAGCTCAGGTCCTTAGCACTAATTAGTCAACCCGCCATCAGGGCTTCACGCCACACAATTCCAAGGCAAACTGCTGCACCGGTTTACCGGCGATCAAGATAACCCCAAAGGCAATTGGCCAGGCAAATAACCAGGCGGTCATCCACCGAGTTAAGAACCCGGTACCAAAGCCGGTATTCAGGGCGGTGATGACGGCGGTCATGATGGTCACCATCAGCGCTGACATCAGCACCGATTGGACCAGTCGAACGTGTTTTGGCTTCAGCATGTGCTACTTCTCAAATTAACAATATTGAAGCCGCCACATTACTGAAAAATAGGCCCAGTGCAAGCAAAACAGTCGAACCAAACGGTCGCGCTATTCATAGCGCAGTGCATCGATCGGATCGAGTCCCGCCGCTTTAGCAGCGGGCAAGAGACCAAAAATAATGCCCACAGCCGAGGAGAAGCCCAGCGCCAATGCAATAGACCAGAGCGGCACCTGGGAGGGAGGGAAATCGGGAATCAGATTCGCAATACCCATACCCAAACCGTAGCCAATGGCCAGACCGATCACCCCGCCAAGCAGACTGATAATCACCGCCTCGAGCAAGAATTGCAGCAATATATCGGCTCGGGTGGCGCCCAGGGCCTTGCAGATACCCACTTCGCGGGTCCGTTCGGTGACCGACACCAGCATGATATTCATAATACCAATACCGCCGACCAGCAGGCTGATGCCCACTATGCCGCCGAACACCAGGGTGATAATGCGCGTCACCTGGCCGATCGACGCCAATACCTGGTCCGAACTCTGGATGGAAAAATCGTCGTCGTCGCCCTGCCGTAAACCATGATTGCGTCTCAGGGTTTGGCTCACGCGCGCGGTCAAGGCTGCCATCCGGTCAACATCGGCCACGCGCGCGACAAACATCACGAAGGGCTGTTTTTGGTAGCCCATAATACCCAGCGCAGTCGGATAGGGAATGTAGACGTAGTTGTCGAGGTCTTGGCCGAGCATTTGGCCCTTACTCTCAAGCACGCCGACAATCTTTAACCAATGCGGACCGTAGCGTAAAAATTCGCCGATCGGATTGTCGGGTAAATTCAATTCATCGCGCACTTTCGGGCCAATCACCGCGATTTTCTTACGACTGTTGGCGTCGGCGCTGGTGATAAAGCGGCCAATCTCCGGATAAGAATTATCCATTTCGGCAAACTCCGGCATCACGCCGACTATATCGGCAGCATGCTCCTTACCGGCGTATTGCAGGCCACTGTATTCAAACAGAAAGGTTTGCGGTGAAATGGCGGCGATGCCCTCAATGGCCTTTAACTTGATCAGGTCATCATCGGTGAGGTCACCGATCAGCCGACCAAAGTTATCGCGCCGTTGCTGGATAAACAGCGAGTTAGAGCCATAGCCTTCAAACTGCTGGGTAATGGATTGCTCCAAACCCTGCACCAGCGATACCACGGCAATGATACTGGCGACCCCGATAATAATGCCCAGGGAGGTCAGAAAACTGCGCAACTTACTGGCGGCAATGGCGCGTAGCGCGGACCGCAATGCTTCTAAAAATAGATACACCCTAGGCTCCTTGTGTGCGCGGCGCGGTCACTGCGCCGGTCATCCGGTCTTCGACTATAAGGCCGTCCTTGAGCCGAATTTGACGATGACAGCGGTCGGCAATTTCGGCCTCATGGGTCACCACGATAATGGTTTGACCCTCGTTGTAGAGTTCATCGAACAGGTTGAGGATATCGGCGGTGGTTGAGCTGTCGAGGTTGCCCGTGGGTTCATCGGCCAATAGGATAGACGGAGAGGTGACCAGCGCCCGGGCGATGGCCACTCGCTGACGCTGCCCGCCCGATAACTCATTGGGTTGGTGATGCATGCGGCCAGACAAACCCACCCGCGCTAACATCTCCTGAGCGCGTTTTTTGCGCACGCCATAGGATACCCGCTGATAGATCAAAGGCTGCATCACATTGTGCAAGGCATCAACCCGGGGCAACAGATTGAAGCTCTGGAAGATAAAACCAATTTTCCGATTGCGCACCGAGGCCAGTTGTTTGCCGCTCATGGCACTGACCGCCTCGCCATCGAGCCGGTAATCGCCCGAGCTGGGGGTATCCAGGCAGCCCACTATATTCATCAGGGTCGATTTGCCCGAGCCGCTGGAGCCGACAATGGCCACAAAGTCGTTGCGCGCGATGGCCAGGTCGATGCCATCGAGCGCGTGTAAGGTTTCGCCACCCATCTGATAGGTGCGCCGTATGGCTTGCAGATCAATCAGTGCTGAGTGTGTCATCGGTCGTATCCAGGCTGGTGGGTTCCAAGATAATGGCGTCGCCATCGTTTAGGCTCCGGACCAATCGATAGGGCCCGCTGATCACCTCATCTCCGGTCTCGATACCCGAGGTCAGGGCTTGATAACGATCATCCTGTGGGCCCAGCGTCACACTGACCTTAACTGCGATCCCCGCGCGGGCCACAAAGACATGATAGCCGGGGTCGTCATCGGCGGCGTTATCTTGCAAGGCTTCGATTGGGATTACCGGATAGCTGATGTTCGAACGGTTTAAGACCTCGGCCCGGGTACTCATACCCGGCCGCAGCACGACCAACTCTTGATCGGCCATGGCCACCTCAACTGGGAACACCAAGGAGTTTTTACCCGGTACCTGGCGGGCACTGGTGGCAATCTTGGTCACGGTGCCGGTCAGCGCGGTATCAAGATAAGCTACGGCAAAGACTCGCACCGGCAGGCCAAGCTGAACATTGCCAATATCGGCCTCATCGACATCCACCTCAGAATAGATCTGCTCCGGGTCGACCAGGGTGAGCAAGGGCACATCGGCCGCACTGCCCACCGCCATCTCGCCTTCCTTAATATCGAGCGCACTAACTAAGCCGCTCACCGGCGCGCTGATCACCGTTTTAGCCAAGCGTTTCTGCGCTTGACCCAGATGATCCTGACTCTGGACCAAGAGTTGATTCTGCATTTTCAGATCCACATTGGCTTGAGCAATCTGATTTTTCAAATCTTCAATCACCGTGGCCTGGGCGGCGTTTTGTTGAAACAGTTTAAGCTGACGAGCCAGTTGGATGGTCAGGCTTTCAATACGCAATTGGGCGCGCTCGATATCGATCCGACGCAAGGCCACATTGGTTTGTTGATTGCTGACATCGGTCTCGAAATTCTGGCGATCCAGGCGCACCAAAACCTGACCCTTGCTGACGCGATCGCCCTCCTCGACCGCGACCTCAATCACCCTGGCATCGACTTCGCTGCGCACGCGGCGCTCGTCGCCATAGGTCAATGTGCCGGTCGCGAGCACAGTGGATTCAATCGGTTGTTCAACCACCTCAAAGACTTGCACCCTAACCTGCTCCGGTTTCCCCGTGCGTGCCTGATACAGGCTTAAGGCCACTATCGCGGCCACTATTATTAACACCACAAACAGCTTTTTCATAACCGGTCCTTATAAAAAATAGATCAGCGAAAATTGTACGGCCGGCGGAATCAGACCCACCAAGGTCGCCGTCATGCCAGAGCTGCCGGTAATGCGCGCAAAGCCGAGACCGTACAAGAGATAGGACCAGATGGCGCCGATCGATACGCTGGCATAGAGTGCAAAATTGGCATCGCCGATAGCCAGACCCATAAGGCTGGCCAGGTTGGTTTTATCGAGCTGGTTTAGAAAGACATAGTCTGGACTGGCCGCATAGGACACCGCCATGCTCAGAGTGCTGAGCAGCCCTGGCAAGCTGGCCCAGCAGACCAGCGTAAAGAACTGGCCAAAACGGAATTTTTCTTCGGCCACCAGCGTCGCAGCGAGAAAAAAGAAGGTGGCCAATATCAGATAACTAAACAGACTGATCAATGGTGCAGCTATCGGCGAAATAATGCGCACGATATTGGCCGTGGCCATGGCCGCATCGAAAGCTTCGGGTGTCATCTCCTGATCGGCTAATACCAGCGTGGTTTCCATATAGGCGCTCATATCGACGGTCATAAAATACCAGGCCAGAAAGGCCGGCAGTACCGCGATGACCACCAACAGAGGGGGCCAGAAAGGCAGGGATTTTGCCCGAATACGGTCAAACACCAATTGAGGGGATGAGAAAATATCGACGAACGGGGTCGACCCGAGAGATGGCATATAAAGCTCCTTGTTTCCAATGTTGGCCACTGGCCGGTTCAATCCATAAAGATGCGGAAGTATCGCGCCGCGCCGGGCACCAAAATAGTGATAAAGGTCATATATTGACCAACCCCCAACAAAAACCCATCCCTGGGTCCGCTTGAAGAGGAGCTAGGGTCGCTTTAGACGAGCGTTTTCTGGACCAATTCGAGCACATCCGGAGACAGTGACTCGGTCTCCAGCACCGCTGTCAAAGCACTGTGCATCGCCGCACTGCGCTCTGGGGCAAACTTCCGCCAACGTTCAAATACGCCGACAAAGCGCGCCGCGACCTGTGGATTAATCGCATTGAGTGCAACAATTTGCTCGCTCATAAAATTATAGCCATCGCCTTGGATATCATGGAAGGCTTTGAAATTCTGCGTAAAGCCGCCAAGCACGCTGCGTACCTTGTTGGGGTTGGTGAAGTCGAACGCATCGTGGGCCATCAACAACAGAATGTCGGTCACCCCGACGCCTTCCGCGCCGGCTTGCAGGGCCAGCCAGGTCTCGACCATCTGGGTATCTTGATGCCAATGGCGGTAAAAATGCACCAAGAGCCGTTGCTGACGATCCCGATCCGGGGAGGCCATCACGGCCTTCAAGCCGTTCAGCCTATCGGTCTGGTTTTGCGCAGCACGATAGAGGGCTTCGGCACTGTTCAGGCCAAACTTGTCGCCGCTCAACACCCAGTAATATAGGGCCAAGCCTTGCAGCTCTCGGCGGCCGACCTCATCGGCGGTAAAGACATAGTCATCGGCACTGGTTAGGGTTTGACTCAAGGTCGCCCAATGGCTTTGGTAGGTTTGCGCCAAATGCAACTTAAGACGGTCGCGCGCCACGATCACCGCCTCGGCATCGACTGTGTCTAGATTGTCCATCATCTGTTGATAGGACGGCAGACTCAGCAATACCGCCTGCAAGGCATGGGATAGTTGCGTATCGGACAATATCGATAAGACCACTGTATCCACCAAGGCCGGTATCGCATCGAGTTCGCCCCGGGTCAGTTTTAGCAAGGTGTCCAGATAGACCTGTTGCACTGCTTCGAAGCGATTGAAGGCATTGTCATCGTGCTGGGCCAATAACAGCAAAGCGGGATCCGACAGGGCCTGTCGCACGCGCACCGGCGCCGAAAAATCGCGGAACAGGCTCGGGGTTGGCTGGCTCGCCAGGTGTTGAAACGTTACGGTCGTGACTGCCTCGGTTAGAGTTAGCACCTGGGTGTCGGCATTGTAGTCACCATCGCAGTCGATCGGCAGTGCTTGCCCGGTGCTATCCAACAGCGCCATCTTGACCGGAATGACCAGCGGCTGCTTATCGGACTGACCCGGCGTGGCCGGGCAGCTCTGGGTAAAGCTCAGGCGGTAGCGTGCTAAGTTGGCATCGTAGTCTTCGTGGATTTCCACTATCGGCGTGCCGGCTTGGGTATACCAGCGTTTAAACTGGCTGAAATCCTGGCCACTGATCTGCGCCATACAATCGACAAAATCGTCAGTGGTAACGGCCATGCCGTCGAAGCGCTCAAAGTACAGATCACAGGCTTGGCGGAATGGGCGATCACCAAGCAGGGTATGCAACATGCCCACTATTTCAGCACCCTTTTCGTATACCGTGACGGTATAGAAGTTATTAATTTCAATATATTCCTGCGGCTGCACCGGGTGCGCATTGGGTCCGCCGTCTTGGGGGAACTGATGGTTTTTCAGAAACAACACATCCTTGATCCGTTTCACCGCTCGGTCGTGCAGGTCGGAAGTGAATTCGGCATCGCGATAGACGGTAAAGCCTTCTTTTAACGACAACTGAAACCAGTCTCGGCAGGTAACTCGATTGCCGCTCCAGTTGTGAAAGTACTCATGCGCGACAATCCCTTCGATGCGCTCAAAGCGGTCGTCACTGGCGGTTTCCGGTGTGGCCAATACGGCGGCGCTGTTAAAAATATTGAGGCCCTTGTTTTCCATCGCACCCATATTGAAAAAATCACTGGCGACGATCATAAAGATATCCAGATCGTATTCCCGGCCGAAACGTTCTTCGTCCCAACGCATCGATTTTTTTAGCGCGGTGAGGGCGAATTCAGTCTTGTGGGCATTATGCGGTTCGGCAAAGATGCGCAGTGAAATGTCACGCCCACTGGCGGTGGTAAAGGCATCATCGCGCCGCACCAAATCGCCGGCTACGGTGGCAAACAGATAGGCCGGCTTGGCAAAGGGATCGTCCCAGGTAGCAAAGTGACGACCCTGCTCCAACTCGCCGCTGGCAGTCGGGTTGCCATTGGCCAAGAGGATCGGAAACGGCGCCTGATCGGCTTCAATCCGGGTGCTGAAGGTAGCCATCACATCGGGCCGATCCAGATAGAAGGTAATCTTGCGAAAGCCTTCGGCTTCACACTGGGTACAGACCATGGTGCCGGACTTGTATAGGCCTTCCAATGAGGTATTGGTGTTGGGAAAAATATGGGTCACGGCATTAAAGGTGAATTCGGCTTGAGTGGGCTGAACGGTCAGGCGGTCGTGCTGATAGTCGTAGTCGGTGATCGCTTCACCATCGAACGATAAGGACTGGATCAGCTGTTCAACGCCATCCAACACCAAGGCCGGCAGTTCACTGGGATCGCCATTGCGCACCATCGTCAGAGTCGAGTCCACTTCGGTATGATTGGCAAAGATGCGAATAATCAATGCGCAATTTTTAATCCAATAGGCCGGCGGCTGATAATCTTTGAGTCGAATCGTTACAGGTGTCTCGGTACGCATAGGGTCTCCACAAAAGCTATATTTTAAGGCTGAATGTTAACTGACGGTGACCTGATAACCACCGAAGCGACGGATATTGATCACGCCGCTGTCGAGGATCAGATACTGTCCCTTAATCCCCAGTAAGGTACCTTCGACGAGCGGGTCCTTATCGAAATTCAAACTGGCGACCTTGTCCGGGTATTGGGTCACCGGAAAGTCGATCTCAAACACGTCACCGTGGTGCAATAGCTGCACCGCCAACAGACCATGGCGTTCGACCAGCTCGGCCAAATCGGCTTGCGCCAGGGTAAACAAACGGTCTCGCTCCGCCGCCATATCGAGCGGGGCACTGCCACCTTTGAGCATATTGCGCCAGTTGGTCTTGTCCGCGACATGCTTTTTGCAGATCACCTCGACAAATCCGGCCAATTGCCGGGTGGCCACGCGGGCAATGGTAATAGCCTGCGTGGCGCCCTGATCGACCCACCGCGTCGGGATTTGGCCACCGCGGGTGATACCCACTTTTATCGCACTGGAATTGGACAGATAGACATAATGACTCTGCATGCAGCTGGCTTCACCCCAGGCCGGTTCACGGCAGGTGCCCTGATCGTAATGGCATTTTTCCGGAGACATGATGCACACATCTGTCTGCGCCAGGGCGGCAAAATGTTTGTAGCAATAACCCTGGCCGAAGCTTTTTTTGGTCAGCTCACCACAGTGCACGCAATGAATGGCGCCGGTAAATTCCAGACGAATGGTCTGGCCGATGCGCGCGTTCAAATCGAGCCGTTGATCGCCGAGCGGCAATTGATATTGCACCGGGCTGCCGGCGACCCAGTGGGTCGACATCTTAGCCAGGTTGCCAGTGATACCCGGCGGTAGATCATCCAACCCGGCAAATAGATCCATGGTCATCATAGCTCGCTCGCGTCGGGCAATGTCACGGTGGGAATGGTCTCGCTTTTGGATCTGCAACCCTGTTCGACAAAGCCGGTGCGGCGTTGCTCGGGAATCTGCTGACTGATTTCATATTTCAGCACCGCTTCGAGGCACAAACTGCGCTGCTCTTTGCTGAGCGGGACCTGGTTAGGCCAGCGACCCAACTCCACAGCTTCGCGCAGCCGGCTGTAGATATCCGGGGTCATATTTTGTGCCAGGCTATCAAAGTTCATTATTCGTGTTCCTCGGTACTGTTCTCTATTTTATTGCTCCAACCCAGCTTGGTTCGGCAAATTTCAAAATAATTATAATCCGTCAGATGGATCAACTTAACCTTCTGCGGGTATCTGAATATATGTAACTCATCGCCATGATTGAGCGCCAGATGGTTTTGGGCGTCGAGGCTGACGTGCGGTGCGATATTGTTTTGCTGGCCGATGCGGATGCACAGATGCGAGTTGGCTCCGACCACCAGCGGTCGATTGGTTAGGCTGTGCGGGAACATCGGCACTAAGATGAGCGCATCCATACTCGGGTGCACTAAGGGGCCGCCGGCACTGAGGGCATAGGCCGTAGAACCGGTTGGCGTCGAGACAATCAGGCCGTCGGAACGTTGACTGTAAACGAACTGGTTGTCGATATGCAGATCGAATTCGATCATCCGAATCGATTGGCCCGGGTGTAGGACGACATCGTTAAAGGCACAGTCTTCGGCCACCACCTCACCATCGCGGCGAATCTGAGCCTGTAACAGGAAACGCTCTTCCAGCTGAAACTCACCGGCTAAGACCGCAGTCACCTTCTGTTCCATCTCGTCCGGCATGATATCGGTTAAAAAGCCCAGACGGCCGCGGTTGATGCCGAGCATCGGTACTTCAAACTGAGCCACATCTCGGGCCGCGCCTAAGAAAGTGCCATCCCCGCCGATCACGATGATCAGGTCAGCCCAGGCACCCAGGTTGGGCCGGGACATCGACTGGCAATCCAAGACAGGCATTGCGTCGGCCAGCGACTGTTCGATACAGTAGTGCTTGCCCAATTGATTGAGCAAGAGCAGCAGTCGATGCACCGATTGCTCAACACTGCGGCTGTCTAAACGACCCACCACACCAATTCGGTTGAAGTTTGCCGCGAGATTCTTCGTTGCCATGCCATCGCCTGGTAGTAAATTTCGGAACACAGCATAGCAGAGGAAGTGGCATGAACGAACACCCGCTTGAACGGGCGATCCGCGCCGATCTCGACTGGGTCCTGACGGCGCCATCCCTACTGGCACCGCATCCCACACTTTGGTCCGGTGATGCGCTGCAGAACGAGCCACGGCGGCCCTTTAGCGCCGAACAACTGGCCTCGCTGAGTCGCGCCCGCAGGGGCAAGTTGGGGCGCTATTTTGAAGCCCTGGTCGCCTATCTGTTCCTCGCCAGTACCGGCTTTCGCGTTCTGGCGCAGAACCGCAGCATCGTCGCCGACAAAAGAACCCTGGGTGAATTGGATTTATTGGTTCAGGACCTGGCAACCGGACAGATTATTCATTTGGAATTGGCCCTGAAATTTTATCTCTGGGTGCCCGGTCAACGCCAAGCCGTTTGGATTGGTTCGGGCTTGCATGACTTTATGGCCGATAAGGTGCAGCGCCTCTATCAGCATCAATTACGCCTACCCGAGCTGGCGCGTGCGCGCCAATGCTGGCCGAGTGACTTGCCCTATCCAACCGAGCACCGGCTGTGGATGCCCGGTCGACTCTATGTCCCGGAATCCTCTCAGGCCTTAGGCGTGCCCTATACGCACTTTATGGACACGCCCTTTCAGCTCAACAACCAGGCGCTGGTGTCGAGCTGGTCCGAGCATGGATCGTGCGCGCACCGTTCTACTCGCTCAATCTGCAAGGCCGATTGGCTCATGGGCGAGCCGCCGGTGTCGTTGTTAGCGCCGGAACCGACTCATCAGTTGCCGGCTCAATTTATTCGGCCCGAGAGCACTGTGCCTGTTTATGTTTTACCCCCAAACTGGCAAACTGACGCCACCTCAGCGATACAACTGCATAAGAACCTTCATGACTGAACACTTCCTGTCTGCCCGCATTAGCCTAAGCTCTATTAATCAATTACCCGTGTTACGCATCAATAACGATTGGGCCTCGGCCACCATCAGCGTGCAAGGTGCTCAGGTGCTGGAATTCACCCCGGCCGGGGGTGATAATCTGCTCTTTGTCGCCCAGGGTGAATCCTTCAACCAGGGTGAAGCCATTCGCGGTGGCATTCCCATCTGCTGGCCCTGGTTTGGCGCCCATCCTGAGTTGGCCGATGCCCCAACACACGGTCTGGCGCGCGAGGTAGATTGGCAATATAAGGTAGTGGCCGACAGCGATAACCGCACCGACCTGCTCTTTTGGCTCGACCTTGACGGCCGGCATCCGGCCTTTCCGTACCCTGCCCGGGCAGAGTTACTGGTCAGCATCGGCAGCAGTTTGGTGGTGTCCCTTACCACCCTCAACCTGGGTCCCCAGCCGTTTCAATTGAGTCAAGCCTTGCACACCTATTTTGCCTGTCAAGACCAGGAGCGGGTGCGGATTCAGGGACTGGCCGATCGTCGCTACCTGGATAAACTGACCGGCAAGAACGATTCCGTTCCGCGCGCGTTCAGCTTTGATCGAGAAATCGATTGGGTGGTCGGAGATGTCGGCCAAGCGCTGCTGTTCAGTGGGCTGGGCCAGAAGGCGATTCACATGACTCGCCTGGGCAGCCGGTCGGTGGTGCTTTGGAACCCCGGTCGAGAAAAATCAAAGACATTGAGTCATTTCTTGCCCGATGAGTATCGAGGCATGTTTTGTGTGGAAGCGAGTAATGCCCTAGAAGATTGCCGATTAATTAAAGCCAACAGCAGTCATGTCTTAGTCATGGAACTGACGGCGGTCGATCTCGATGCACCCAAGCCAGCCTGACGCGCCCTTACTGGCCGCGCTCGACACCCTGCTCGACGAGCACCCAGCCGGGCTGGCCGAATACGACCTGATGACGCTGCTCGATCAGCGTTATGGCCCGCTCTACCCCAAACCCAACTTGGCCGACCCGATCGTGCTGTTTCAGCACCACTTCTATCTGCGCCACTCGCTTTACCTTTTGCAAAGTCATTATCAACAGACTGGTACGGCAACACTCTTGATCACTGCCCTGACGATCCGCAAACAGCTGGCAGTGGCCAATCAACAGACGACTCTGCCCGAACGGTTAGAACCGCTCAAAGACTATTATCTCGATTTGGCGAATTTAAATAGGGAGAGTGCCGACAGTGTGCAGCAATTGTTGGATGATTTCTGGCGCGCGCTTAGGCTTCATCAGCCGCAGCCCGAGGCCTTAGCCACCCTAGGTCTGACCGGCCGGGAGAGCCACGCTGAGCAAAAGCAGCAATACCGCCTCTTAGTGCAGCAACACCACCCCGATAAGGGCGGCGATGCCGAGCAGTTTCGCTTAATTCAGGCAGCTTGGGAACAGCTTAGGTCCTAAGCTGTTAAGGTACTTAGCCCTTAAGGTGCTAGGCCCTTGAGGTGCTAAGCCCTTAAGGTACTGGCTCCTGAGCCGCTTCTGGCGAATGCCTTAGGCGCCTATTGGAAATAGGCGTTTTCGGTCACGGTATGGTCGGTCACATCACGCACACCGGTCAATTGGGGCAAACGCTCGAGTAAGGTTTTCTCGACACCGTCTTTGAGGGTAATAGACACCGCCGAACAGCCTTGGCAACCGCCGCCGAACTTCAACACCGCAACATTGTCTTCGGTTAGTTCAGCCAGTGAGACATCACCGCCGTGAGAAGCCAGACCCGGGTTAATTTCAGTCAGCAGTAGGTAGCTGACCTGCTCACTGAGCGAGCTGTCCTTGTTGACCTTAGGCATCTTGGCATTGGGTGCCTTGATCGTCAGCTGACCGCCCATCCGATCCTGGGCATAGTCGACCTCGGCTTCATCGAGGTACGGCAGGCTGCTTTTTTCCAACAAGACCTTTATATGGGTCAGTTCGATGCGTTCGTCGTTGTCTTTTTCTTCCCCTGGCCGGCAGTAAGCTAGGCAGGTTTCGGCATATTTGGTGCCCGGTTGAGTCACAAACATCCGCACCGACATACCCTCGGTGGTTTGCTTTGCCAACAAACCTGCCAAGTATTCTTGGGCAGATTCGGTAATATTGATTTGTATATCCATCCGAGGCTCCGGAATTTAGTGAGTGTGAACGATGCGGCAATTCTACCGCATTTAATCGGCAGTTTGAATACCCGACTAAATTAGTCAAGTTTGTGAGGTCATTCGCTGGTTTTTTCAAGTCGCAACTTTACTCGGCTTCTTAATCGGTTAACCTATGCCGGCCAAAACAGGGGACGCAGGGCTGCCCTCTGGCCCAGATCTATATCAAAATATATTGATATAGCTTGAAATTAGGCCATTTTTAGGCTTTCATTGCCCACTAAATGCTTACTTGTTACCAAAAGAGACCTCCATGACTACTCGCGAACACCGAATTGGGCAGCTGCACAGTGCACTAAAACACCGAATCCTAATATTGGACGGTGCCATGGGCTCCCTAATCCAAAGTTATCAGCTTGAAGAAGTCGATTACCGGGGTGAACGTTTCAGTGAATGGCCCTCCGATATCAAGGGTAACAACGATCTTTTGTCCATTACCCGACCCGACATCATCAGCGCTATTTATAAGGCCTACCTCACCGCCGGGGCGGATATCATTGAGACCAACACCTTTAATAGTACGGCCATATCGCAGGCCGACTACGGCATGCAGGATTATGCCTACGAGCTGAACCAAAGCGGTGCCGCGCTAGCGCGCGCCCTGTGCGACCAGCAAAGCCTGCTGACACCGGACAAGCCACGTTGGGTCGCTGGCGTGCTCGGGCCGACCAGTAAAACTTTGTCGCTGTCGCCCGATGTCAATAACCCCGGCTATCGCGCCACCAGCTTCGATGCGTTAGTGGCCGACTATCAGAATGCCACGCGTGGCCTGATCGATGGCGGGGCCGACATCATCCTGATCGAAACCATCTTCGATACGCTCAACGCCAAGGCGGCGATCTTTGCCATTCACAGCGTGTTCGACGAACTGGGCTTCGAACTGCCCATTATGATTTCTGGCACCATCACCGACGCCTCCGGTCGCACCCTATCGGGCCAGACCACTGAAGCCTTTTACTATTCGGTGCGCCATGCCAAGCCCCTGTCGATCGGCCTAAACTGTGCCCTGGGTGCCGATGAATTACGCCCCTATGTCGAAACGCTGTCGAAAATTGCCGACTGCTATGTCTCGGCTCATCCCAACGCCGGCCTGCCCAATGAGTTTGGTGAGTATGATGAAACGCCGGAGGAGATGACCAAGGTAGTGGATGAGTTTGCCGCCTCCGGTTTCGTCAATATTATCGGTGGTTGTTGTGGCACCACACCACAACATATCGCTCTGATAACCGAAGCGATGGCACTGCATGCACCGCGCACCCCGCCGGTCATCGAGCCATTGATGCGCCTGTCCGGCCTGGAACCCTTCGTGGTCACCGATGCGCTGAACTTTATCAATATCGGTGAACGTACCAATGTCACCGGGTCGGCCCGTTTTCGCCGCCTGATCACTGACGAGCTGTATGAGGAGGCCTTGGCGGTCGCGCTCGATCAGGTTGAGAACGGCGCGCAGATTATCGACATCAATATGGATGAGGGCATGCTCGATTCTCAGGCGGCCATGGCCATCTTTGTTAATCTGATTGCCTCCGAACCCGATATTTCCAAGGTACCTTTGATGATCGACTCTTCGAAATGGGATGTCATCGAAGCGGGCCTAAAATGTGCGCAGGGCAAGTGCATTGTTAATTCCATCTCACTCAAAGAGGGTGAGGAAATTTTCCTCCAACAAGCCAAGCTGTGCCAACGTTATGGTGCGGCCGTGGTGGTCATGGCCTTCGATGAAGACGGCCAAGCCGATACCCGAGCGCGCAAGGAACAAATCTGTAAGCGCAGTTACGATGTCTTGGTCGCCTTCGGCTTTCCGCCCGAGGATATTATTTTCGACCCGAATATTTTTGCCGTGGCCACCGGCATCGAGGAACACAACCCGTACGCGGTCGATTTTATTGAAGCCACGACCTTTATCCGCGAGCAGCTGCCCTACGCCAATGTTAGTGGCGGCGTCTCCAATGTGTCCTTCTCGTTCCGCGGCAACGATGCGCTACGCGAAGCCATCCATTCGGTGTTCCTCTATCACGCCTGCAAGGCCGGGATGAATATGGGCATCGTCAATGCCGGTCAGTTGGTGATCTATGATGATATCCCCTCTGAACTGCGTGAACGGGTTGAGGATGTCATCCTCAATCGACGCGACGATGCCACCGATCGACTGCTCGAAATCGCCGATAAGTTCCGTGGCGATGGCACCGTCGCCGCCAAGGAAGACCTGGAATGGCGCAGCCTGCCGGTGATCAAGCGGATCGAATATGCGCTAGTGAAAGGCATTAACGCCCATATTGTGGATGACACCGAGCTGGCCCGCCAAGAGGCCAATGAGCCAATCGATGTTATCGAAGGGCCGCTGATGGACGGTATGAACGTAGTCGGCGATCTGTTTTCCGCCGGGAAGATGTTCCTGCCTCAGGTGGTGAAGTCGGCACGCGTGATGAAACAGGCCGTGGCCCATCTCATTCCCTTTATCGAGGCCGGCAAAGAGTCCGGCTCCTTGGCCAAGGGCAAAGTCTTGATGGCGACCGTTAAGGGCGATGTGCACGATATTGGCAAAAATATTGTCGGTGTGGTCTTGGCTTGTAATAACTATGAGGTGATCGATCTCGGCGTCATGGTCCCGGCAGAGAAAATTCTTAAAACCGCCCGCGAGTTGGGCGTCGATGTCATTGGCCTGTCCGGTCTGATCACTCCGAGCCTCGATGAGATGGTGCATCTGGCGCGAGAGATGCAGCGTCAGGATTTTTATCTACCTCTAATGATCGGTGGTGCGACCACCTCGAAAGCCCATACGGCGGTGAAGATCGAGCCGCAATACACCAATGATGCCACCATCTATGTGACCGATGCCTCGCGCGCCGTGTCAGTGGTGCAGTCCTTGTTGAATCCGAATCAAAAGGCGGCTTTTGTGCAAGAAAAACAGGACGAATACGTCATCGTGCGCGAGCGCAATAAGAACCGCAAGTCGAAAGCTCTGAACCCCTATATCAAGGCGGTCGAGAATGCAGCCACCTTCGATTGGAGCGATTATCGACCGCCAGTGCCGACCTTTACCGGCCTGCGCACCTTCGCCGATTATTCGGTCGCTGAGTTGGTGCCCTATATCGATTGGACACCCTTCTTCAGTACCTGGGATCTGCACGGCAAGTACCCGAAAATTCTCGGCGATGTCAAGGTCGGTGAGGTGGCCCAACAGCTCTTTGATGATGCCCAAGCAATGCTTGAGCAGATCATTCAAGAACGTTGGCTGACCCCCAAGGCCGTCATCGGATTCTGGCCGGCCCAGCGCACTGGCCCAGACACCATTAGTGTCCATCAGGAAAAGGGTGAGACAGTGGCACTGGAACACCTGCGTCAGCAAACCATCAAACCCGGCATGCAACCGAACCAGTCATTGGCCGACTTTATCGCGCCTGAAGGCCAGGCGATTGATTACCTAGGGGGTTTCGTGGTCACCACCGGCCATGGCGTTGAGGAGCGGGCTAAGGTCTATGAGGAGCAGGGTGATGATTACAACTCGATCCTGTTGAAGGCATTGGCCGATCGGCTTGCCGAGGCATTTGCCGAGCGGATGCATGAACGGGTAAGGCAGGAATTTTGGGCTTACACCGCCGATGAGTCGTTAACCAATGACGATCTGATCAAAGAGCGTTATCGGGGTATTCGCCCGGCACCGGGCTATCCGGCTTGCCCAGATCACACCGAGAAGGCCAAGTTGTTCGCCCTGCTCGATGCCGAGCAGCAAACCGACGTCGCCTTGACCGATTCCTATGCCATGACCCCTGCGGCCAGTGTCTCGGGTTGGTATTTTAGTCATCCGGAGGCGAAGTATTTCGGCGTGGGTAAGATTACCAAGGACCAGGTTATCGATTACGCCGCTCGCACCCAATTAGAATTGGCGGTTGCCGAGCGTTGGTTGGGTTCTATCTTGGCCTATGAACCCTAGTCTTAAGTAGCCAGGGATCGTCGACGCCTAGGCGGCGTCGGCGGGACCAAGATAGCGAAAACGGGGCAACCGCTCGCCGTTGTATTCGACTGTCTCATTGAACTGCTGAAGCGGTCGAAGCCAAGTTTTACTCAGATCATAGAGCGCTAAATAGACCACCAATTGCTCGCCGCTTTCACTGTGTTCGGCAACCGCTAACACCTGATATTGACCACCCTTAAAGTGCTGATACAAACCTGTTGCAATAGTCATCTAAACTCCTAAGTCTGATCTCTCAGTCTGTATTGGCATGCTTGCCGATGCGGTATTCACGTAATTTATTGGCGATGGCGGTATGGGAGACGCCCAACTTGCGACCCAATTGGCGACTGCTTGGATAAGCCGGATAGAGGCGCTTAAGCAGATCGGCCTCGAAGCGTTTCATGGCCTCGTCTAGGGTGCCATCAAAATCTTCATCGCTGTGGCCCCAGCCACTGGTTAAATTCGGCAACTGCAGATGCTCCGGTTCCAACACGTCACCCTCAACCAGGGACACCGCCCGTAACAGGGTATTTTCAATCTGGCGCACATTTCCGGGCCACGGATAAAGCTGCAGAGCGTTCTGGCAGGTCGATGATATCTTAATGCGCTGACGCTGGGGCTCGGCAAAACGGGCAATGAAACGTTCGGCCATCGGCAAAACATCGGACTTGCGCTCACGCAGCGGCGGAATATGAAGGGTTAAGACATTGAGCCGGTAATAAAGATCATCGCGAAATTCGCCTTGCTGGCACATATCCACAAGGTTTTTTTGTGTCGAGCAGATAATGCGCACATTGGACTTAAATTCTCGTTCATCACCCACTCGGCGATAAGAGCCATCTTGCAAAAGACGTAAAAATTTATTCTGCAACAGCGGCGACATATCACCGATTTCATCGAGAAATACGGTGCCACCCTCGGCCAGCTCAACCAGGCCTTTTTTGTCGGACTGGGCGCCGACAAAGGCACCCTGGGCATAGCCAAACAGTTCACTCTCGGCGGCATCGTCCGGCAAGGCGGCACAGCTGAGCACCAAGAATGGCTTATCTTTACGCAAGCTGTGTTGGTGGCAGGCCTTGGCGAGCAATTCCTTGCCGACCCCGGTTTCGCCGGTGATCAACAGGGGGGCATCCAAACTGGACATGCGCTTGGCCTGACGAATCACGCTTTTCATGCCCTGGCTTTCCGCGATAATCATTTCAAACTGACCGGTCTGTTTCTGGTAGGCGGTCATCTGCCGGCCCAGTCTCTCGGGCGATTTAAAGGCGATGACCGCACCGGTGAACAAACTGTTATCGTCATCTTTAAGGATATGCACGGGATAGATATCGGCGAGAAAGGTTCGGCCTTTCAATTGCAGATGCACCGATTCTGAACTCGGTGCTGCGCTGTTAAGCCACTTGGTGAAGTTGAAACCCTTGACCCAGTTACGCAACATTTTGCGCCGCACGTCCTGTTCCGGCAATTGCAGTATATCTAGGGCCGCTTCATTGGCGATTACCACCTGACCGCGGGTGTCGATGGAGATAACCGGCTCCGGCAGGGTCCGCAACAGGGTGCGCATCTCCTGCTGCTCGCGCTCCAAAGGCATATAGGGCACAAGGGAGACATCAAACACGCCGCGGATAAGCCGAATTTCAGGCATCAGGTGTTGGAATTCGGCAAACTCAACAGTTGGAAAATTCAAAAAGATGCCACCGGGCGTCTCGATCTCTATGCCACGCAAATCAATCGAATGCTTAACCAGTATATCGAGTATCTCAGCACAGATACCAAGCCGCTCTTCACAGCCGATGAATAATCTCAAACCCGTTTCTCCGACAGCTCGCACGAGTCGATTAGAATATCGCCCCTGCTTTGTATTTATTTGTTTGCAGCCGGCAAAATTGCCCGAAACGGACGATTATGTCAATCAATCTTTACAGCCTGGCTCTCGGCAACTGTCCAATGCAGTTGCGCCAATGCCGAGGTCGAAAGGGACTCAGCGAACCGGCCGCTCTCAGCCGCAAAGCCAAAGACAGACCTCAGACCAAAGCACGGCCAGACTTAAATAGGCTGGCGCCTTGGTTCCATACCTCATCCAAGCCTAGGGTAGAGCAATAAGAGTCGGGTCCAATTCACGGTTCGCGCCCTTTGGCCTTTAAAAAGTAGGACGTCATAGCGAATTAATGTTAGATTCATCTAATATACTAATATCGTACCCCTTTCTCGCCGGTTAGAAGTGTACATAGCGCTTGTTGGCCTGGGACGAAAAAGTTGCCCAGGCCATTTCAATAGATGAATTAACGACTAAAAGCGGAGCGATCCTATGCAAATAAAAACAGTTAACGCCCTTTTGAGCCTTTCGGAACAAATTCTTGTCAGTGACGTCGCGCTTCTTGCCGAGCAGGGGATTAAGACCATTATCGTCAACCGCCCCGATGGTGAAGGTGCCGATCAGGTCAATGTCGAAGAAATAATGCACGCGGCAAAGTCCGTTGATATCGCTGTTAAGTACGTGCCCGTCACGTCCGGGATGGTAAGCGACGAACAGGCCATAGCCTTTGGCGCGTTCCTCGGCGAAGCAGAGGGCAAGGTGCACGCCTATTGCCGCACCGGTATGCGCAGTGCAACCCTATGGGCGATTCATCGCGCCCAAGCCGGCGACGACTTTGCCTCGATTGCCGCGATCCTCAGCGCAGCCGGTTATGACGTCAGCGGCTTGGCCGGCCGATTGACCGATTTCAAAGCCACCGAAACGCAGATTCCAGCCTATGACGTGGTCATTGTCGGCGCCGGGGCCGGCGGTTTGGCCGCAGCGGCGAGCATTCGCAAGCGCGACCCCCGCTTGACCGTCGCGGTGATTGACCCGGCCGAAAACCACTACTATCAGCCGGGCTGGACCCTGGTCGGCGCAGGCATCTTTAAACCGGAAAAAACCAAGCGCGACATGGCCAAGCTTATCCCCTTCGGTGTTTCGTGGATTAAGACCGCCGTGGCCCTGTTCGAACCGGAAAAAAACCAACTCCTGTTAGAGGGTTGCCGGCCGGTCAAATATAAACAGCTGGTGGTTGCGCCGGGCTTAAAGCTCGATTGGAGCGCAATAGAGGGCCTTGGTGAAACGCTCGGCAAGAACGGCGTGACCTCAAACTACCGTTACGACCTGGCACCCTATACCTGGGAACTGGTGCAAGGCTTAAAAGCCGGTAAAGCAATCTTCACCCAACCACCCATGCCCATTAAGTGTGCCGGCGCGCCGCAAAAAGTAATGTACCTGTCGTCTGACCATTGGCTTAGCGCAGGAGTTCTGAACAAGATCGACGTTGAATTTTGCAATACCGGCCCGGTCTTATTTGGCGTAAAAGACTACGTCCCCGCCTTGATGGAATACATCAACAAGTACGGCATCACCCTATCGTTTCAGCAGCAACTGGTGAAGGTCGATGGGCCGAACAAAAAGGCCTGGTTCAAACAGGTCGGCGAAGGTGCCCCGAGCGAGCTAATCGAAAAATCCTTTGATCTGTTGCATGTCACACCGCCACAGGTCGCGCCCGACTTTATTCGCGTCAGCCCCCTGGCCGGTGCCGGTGGATGGGTGGATGTGGACCAAGTGACCTTGCAGCATAAACGCTTTGACAATATCTGGTCATTGGGCGACGTGATGAATGCACCGAATGCGAAAACCGCAGCGGCGGCGCGCATGCAAGCACCGGTGGTGGCCCACAACCTGATCAATGCGCTCAACAAGGGCCAAAGCCAATCGCACTACAACGGCTATGGCAGCTGTCCGCTGACGGTCGAACGGGGAAAAATTATTTTGGCGGAATTCGGCTATGGCGGCAAACTGCTGCCAAGCTTTCCACGATGGCTTAATGATGGCACCAAGCCAACGCGCGCGGCCTGGTTTATGAAAGAACGGCTCCTGCCGGATATCTACTGGTCTCTGATGCTCAAGGGCCACGAGTGGATGATTAAACCCAGCATCAAGGACACCCACTGGTAACATTAAGGACACCCGCTAGGCCCTGTATGAAGAATGGGGCCTATTATTCAGATGTTGGTCAGTTGATAAGGACATTAGGGTTTTATGACAGGGCACTCAGGCGTGCTTAAAGGTTGAGGTTTCAAACACCGCCGCCAACTGCGCGACCC
>NZ_CEYAVF010000043.1:0-14715 GCF_982785585.1 Reinekea sp.
GGAGGGTGATTATGGAAACCAATCGACTACCCCGCTACGATGTATCCGACAATCCCACGCACTGCTGTCCTCGCTTCAACAGTCAGGGTTGGGATGAACAAGAACTCCACTTTAGCGCAAAGCGCTTCGTTATGGCCAAGACCCGCAGTCTCTGTCATGTGCCCCTCAATATGCACAGTGTTTTCAAGAAGACCCTAGCCGCGATCGATAAGGCCGACGCCCAAGAGGCAGAGCAGTTTATCGTGCTATCACATGACCCGTCGGCCTGGGCCGCAGAACACTATTTTGCCGTGAATCGGGATGTGCCCGGGCAAAAAATGCTCCAGCTCAGTGGTGACTATCTGACCAAGGTCTTTGAGGGCCCCTACAGCGACGCCCCGAACTGGGCTCGGCACATGACATCTCTGGTGCGCAGCCGTGGTAAGCAGGTGCTCAAGCACTACTTTTTCTACACCACCTGCCCAACATGTGCCAAGTACTACGGCAAGAACCCCGTGGTAGCGGTGGCCGAAGTCGGTCCTGTTGCCACGAGTCATGGCGGGTAGGCTCCAAGCGGGGGTAATGCGAGGAGTCCACCCTCCCTAGATAGGCTAGATTAAGGCCTTAGTGTCGGCCCGCAACTGGTCGCCTTGCCATTGGTGCACCTTGCGGATGGAGCCATCCGCATAGCGACTCAGGCAGAATATGTGCTCGCGTGGAAATAATGCGCTCTTAATATCCGCAATCATGGCCTTGGCGTTATCCGCCGTCGCCATAAACTCGGTTATCAACAGATAGTCTCGACGTGGGCAGTACTCCAAATAAGGGGTGGTCTCCACATTTACTAAATGCTGAATAGTGCGGCTGTTGACCCATTCCCAGATCACAAAGCCGGTTGGCTGATGTTGACTGTCGAAATACAGCTTCAGCTGACCGCGTCGTAGGGCCGGCACTATATCGATCGATAAATTCCACAATCGATAGCCCTTATGGAAGCTGCTCTGGTTCAGCAAACACATTACGCTACCTAAATTCTCATGGTACTCAGGCGCGTACCGTAACGTAGACGCGCGGTTAAGATGCGTCATTACCATATCCTCCTGATGCGTTTGTGCTCGTCGAGTTCCGAGCGTTGCAGCAGGTGGGCCATTGCAAAGGTGGGCATTGACTCTTTAAGCGTCTTGAAAATCTGCAAGGGGCTCGAAAAGGGGCAAATAAGATCGTAAAACCACAGATAGGGCGCGTCCCGCGGGATAAAAAACCGTTCGGGTTGTTCCAGCTCGCCAGAGTTGTGCGCCAATAGTTGACGATGTTGCTGTTCATTAAAATGTGCCCAGCTAACATAAGCATAGGGTCTATTTTTAAAATCGAAGAAGAAGCGTGTCTGATGAATACGTGCAGCCGCGCAGACCCTATTGACCAACTGTGGAATGGAGATTTCCGACAGCTCATCCTGATGCAATGCCAGGTCCGTGACCATGCCCAGACGCGCAGAATCGGTAAGTCGAGTGGCATCAATTTCTGAGCAAACTGCCAGAGGGCTTTCGATATCGTGGTTCATACGGACTCCTTTTTATGTCAGTGACTGCGGGCTGGCGCCCAATCCTTTTTCACCGGTTAACCTGTCTGGATAAAATTAATCGGCAGTCGCCGCCAGACAATCCCATAGTAAGAATAACTAATGTGATAAAGCAAATAAAAATAAAGATAAAAATAAAAAAATAAATAAATGAAATTTTTTAGATCGCTGATTGATTTTTTTTGTTATCGATTTTTTTTGCTGGAGGCTTTTTCATATCACCCGATAAAGGCCAGGCCCAATCGCTGTTTTAGATTTTGTAACCGCGCTAGGCCAGGGGGCGGGGCCGCTGGCTTTTCAAACACGGAGCTTCAACGCAAGTTATAGACCATAGGGTCTGCTGCCAACCGATTGGAAGAGTATTGTTCGCAACCGAGAGCGACAAGTGAGGCTGATTCTTGGCCCAGCTGTATTAAACGTGCAGGTGGACACTCAGTATTGATCGGTCACCGATCTTATCAGCGGTTACAGTCAAGCCCTGGCACTGGCGAGTAGGACGGCTATAAGGCTGCTGACGCCGGGTTTTGCTCCAGCCGAGCCGAGTGTCCCTCATTATTGGCCTTAGGCACTATCTTGGTGCTTTTTTAGCTCGATCGAGTAAGTCCATGCCGTATTGGTGCGTCCGAGTGAAATCTGCAAACTCAATCCTAATCTGGCCTGGAAGCCCGGATAACGGTCTCTGCGCACTTTTTTCTAGGACAAACAGCTGCTTAGCAAGACTAATTTCGATCGAACTAGCTGATTTGGACACTCATACCTGACTCCAAAGCAGTCTAAGACGGGGCAGCAGAGCCTAGACGCACTACAATGATGCGCAAAATATGCCCGGGTGCATTAAATTGGTGCAATTCTAGCCAGCGACGATTACATCGAGATACGAAGCCGCTGTCGAGCCCCGCCATAGGGCCTTGCCATGCGCAACAGCGCGGTTTTTCGCCTGTTGGTTTGATTTTTGCTTTATTGATGCTAGCTCTTCTTGACCCTGCGATCTGACAGCCCTCGTTGGCTGGCGCCGCGGTGGTGACAGAGACTCTTAGAGTTCGTGTTTACTGCTCATGGTCAAAAAGAGAACTAATTTCGCTAATTATTTTGAGGACTTTTTTAGATGGCTGGCAATCAATCCCGTTTAGACGCTATATCCCATATCACCAACCGTGCACCGCTGTCGGTATCGATGCCTGAGTCGATGAAAGACATCTGGGCCAGCGATGTATTTAACCTGGCGTCAATGGAAGAAGCGCTGTCTAAAAATGCCTTCAAGGCTATTAAGAAGACAGTCAAGACTGGAGCGACGTTGGATAACGCGACGGCCGATATAGTGGCGTCAGCGATGAAAGATTGGGCCATGGCCAAGGGCGCCAAGTTTTTCTCGCACATTTTTTATCCGATGACCAATGCAACGGCTGAAAAGCACGATGGTTTTATTGTTACCAACCCAGATGGCCACGCCATCAATGAGTTTACCGGCAGCCTGTTAATTAAGGGTGAGCCCGACGGTTCCTCGTTCCCGAACGGCAGTTTGCGGATGACCAACGCGGCACGTGGTTATACCGCCTGGGATCCAACTAGCCCAGCTTATATTATGAACACCGATAACGGTTCGACACTGATGATACCGAGCATCTTTATGTCTTGGACCGGTGAAGCACTAGACAAGAAGATTCCTCTGTTGCGCTCCAACGCCGCGATGAACACCGCAGCACACAAGGTGTTGGCGCTAATGGGCGAGGCTGAGATCGCGCCGCTGAATTCAAGCTGTGGTGCCGAGCAAGAATACTTCCTAGTTGATGCTAACTTTGCCAATAGCCGTCCCGATCTGCTGTTAGCCGGACGCACCCTGTTTGGCGCCGCGCCGGCCAAAGGCCAGCAGTTTGATGATCATTATTTCGGTGCCATTCCGGCACGTGTACAAGTCTTTATGCAAGACTTCGAGAACAAACTCTACAAGCTCGGTATACCGGCTAAAACGCACCACAACGAAGTGGCGCCTGGCCAGTTTGAAATTGCGCCTTACTATGAAGCTGCGAACGTCGCCGCTGACCATCAGCAATTGCTGATGACCGTGATGAAGCAGACTGCCAAGGAACATGGTTTCTTGTGTTTGTTGCATGAAAAGCCGTTCGCAGGCTTAAACGGTTCGGGCAAGCATGTTAACTGGTCTGTGGGCAACTCCACCCAGGGTAATCTGTTGGATCCGGGCAATACGCCGCATCAAAACCTCAACTTCCTGCTGTTCTGCGGCGCGGTCATCCGCGGCGTTCATAAACATGGACCGCTGTTACGGGCCGTTATTGCAACCGCTTCTAACGACCATCGCTTGGGTGCTAACGAGGCACCACCGGCCATTCTGTCGGTCTATTTGGGTGATCAGTTGGAGCAGGTCTTCAGCGATATTAAAGATGGTAAGCTCGATGCAGTCTCCGATGGCGGCTTTATGGATTCAGGTCTGTCTCAGATACTGAAATTCAAACGCGATCCCGGCGATCGTAACCGTACTTCACCGTTCGCCTTTACTGGTAACCGATTTGAGTTCCGCGCTGTTGGTTCGTCACAGTCTGTGTCGGGCCCGCTAGTGGCGATGAATACCATCCTGGCTGACTCGCTGGAATGGATTGCGGCAGCCTTGGAAACTGAATTGAAGGCCGGTGTCGAACAGACTGCTGCAGTCACCAATGTTTTGAAAGCATTGCTCAACGATCATGGCAATGTGATCTTTGGTGGTGACGGCTATTCGTCAGATTGGCATAAGATGGCGGTTGAAGAACGCGGCCTGAAAAATATTCCAACCACACCGGATGCTCTACAAGCCTTCTTGGCACCGGACGTGATCGATCTGTTCGATAAGACTGGGGTATTAACGCCGGTTGAATTGGCCAGCCGCTATGAAGTCTACGCCGAGCAGTACGTCTTGACGGTTGAGGTTGAAGCGAAATTGGTGGCCGAGATAGCCACTACCAGCATTTATCCTGCCGCGATCAGCTATCTGTCGACGCTCGGCCAGACTGCCGCAGGCCTATCGGCCATGGGTGTCGAACTCGATAACTCGGTCGCCAAAACCGTTAGCGCCGAAACCAACGCCATGATGGCTGCGGTGACTCAACTGCAAACAGCTTTAGGCGAGCATGACTTTGCCGACGCCCATGCCCATATGACGTTCTTGTGCACCACCGTACTGGTGTTGATGGAAACGGTCCGCAGCCATGCCGATGCTTTGGAAATGATTGTCTCCGATGACCTGTGGCCTTTGGCGAAATACCGCGAAATGCTCTTTATCAAATAGTCGGTCACCCAGGATTCAACCGGCTAAGGCTTTAACTTAGCCGCGCCTGAACCTGTGCAGTGCAATCGAAGCAGCCTTAAAGGCTGCTTTTTTTATGGCTGAGGTTTGTGCCCTCTTGGTCTGAGCGGGTTATGGCTTGGGTTCTTGAGCCGCAGAGGGGCTTGGCCGGTCGGCCGGATTGCTGTCGCGATGGCAGAGTAAGTCGTTCTCCGCCTCGGCCAACAGCTCCTTGATCTTGGCAAGAAAGGGCGCGTTCTGGCTGAGCGGAACATCCTTGCGATACAGCTGCGCGGAATCGATCATCGCTTGTCGGTCGCGGCGATCAAATTGATCCGCCATCAGCGCCGCCCGCTCCGGTTTGATGCCCAATGCTTGAAAGGCCGAACGACCCATGCGGATTGAACTGTCATAGGTTTCTCGGACTATATCGCGACAACCCACAGCCCAAAGATCATAAACATGATTACGATCGACGGCCCGGGCCAAGACATGCAGGTTGGGGTATGCCTTGATCACGTGCCCGACCAGTTCGGTAATTTGCTCTTTACCATCGATGGCCACAACCAGCAGCGCGGCCTTTTCGATACCGGCCGAATGCAACAGGTCGGACCGGCTGCCGTCGCCAAAAAAGACGCGTAAACCGATGGTGCGCAACATCTCCAACTGACCGGAGCTGTAATCGATAACCGTGGTCTTGTAGCCGGCCGCACCCATCATGCGGTTGACGATGCCACCGACCCGGCCGTGGCCGATGATAATGATGTCATGTTGTTCGCTTATCTCATCCATCTCTCTTTCTTGGCCGTTGGCAAAGCGCGGTTCGATCACGCGATCAAACACGATAAACAGCAGCGGGGTAATCATCATCGATAGGGCGACAACCAGCATCAGCAGGTCGGCGATTGCCGCTGGAATGACCGAACTGGCCACAGTAAAGGAAAGGAGTACAAAACCGAATTCGCCGGCCTGCGCCAGTGACAGCGCCATCAACCAGCGATCGGCGCCGCGCACCTTAAAGACCCAGCCTAAGACCAACAATATGCCGGCCTTGAGCGCCACCAAGCCAAGGGTCAGGGCGAGCACGTTCGTGGCGTTATCGAACAGCAGATCTAGGTTGATGTTGGCCCCGATGGTGATAAAAAACAGTCCGAGCAACAGGCCCTTGAATGGTGCTATATCCGATTCCAGTTCATGGCGGTATTCGCTGTTAGCCAGCACCACCCCGGCTAAAAAAGTACCTAGGGCGGGGGAGAGACCGACCAGTGTCATCAATAGGGCGATGCCGATCACCATCAATAGGGCGGTCGCGGTAAAGAGTTCGGGTAAGCGCGCGCTGGCAATAAAACGAAACAATGGCCGCGTCAGGTAGCTGCCGACAAAGAGCACAAAGGCGATGGCTGCAACGGTCACCAAGGCTCTTTGCCAGCCACTTAGGCCGGCTACTAGGCTGAGCGATGTGGCATGCTCGCCTGCTGAAAGATCTTGCGCCGATGCGCCGGGGGCGACCAGCTCGGATAAAGCCAGTAATGGGATTAATGCGAGCATCGGGATAACGGCTATATCTTGAAACAACAGAACGGCGAAGCTGGCCTGACCACCGTCGCTTTTAATCAGGTTTTTCTCGTTCAGCGTTTGCAACACAATCGCTGTTGACGACAAGGCAAGGACAAGACCGATGGCCAGGGCAACGCTCCACGGCTGTCCAAGCAGCATTGCGATCAGCATCACCGCCAGGATGGTGCCAGTCACCTGTAAACCGCCGAGGCCGAGTAACTTGTGGCGCATCTGCCAGAGCAGCTTGGGTTCCAGTTCCAGGCCGACCAGGAACAGCATCATCACTACACCAAATTCGGCAAAGTGCTGGATCGACACCAGATCGACATGCAGCCAAGACAACAGGGGGCTGATGGCGATGCCGGCGATCAGATAGCCCAACACTGAGCCCAACCCCAGCCGAGTGGCAATAGGCACCGCGACGACACCGGCTATTAAAAATACAAAGGTCAACAGGAGCACATCGGTCATGTTAGGGGTTTTCCATTAGCGCAATGACGATAGGCTGGAGTATAGCGGGAAAAGGTGATCGGACGGTAAGGTGTGAACTCGGGGGCTAACGCATTGAGCGCAGTGCCGGCTCAGGTAGTGGATTCCAGGAATCAAATTAGTACCCTAGTTGGGTAGTAACGGATCCCTGGATGTGGATTAGTCCTGCTGTTCCGCGGCCAGTTTGCGGTACAGATCGATGCTGGAGTAGCCAATGCCGTCTGGGTTATCGGCAAAGAGTTTGAAATTGGCAAACTGTTTAGCCAGCGGCACCTTCACATCGGTCAGATAGAGATTTAGGCCCGCCGTCGCCATCTCTTGGCTAAACCGGGTCAACATATGGGCGCCGGTGGCGTCTATATTATGGATGCCGGAGGCGACGATAATAAGGTTGCTCAAGCCTTTGTGATCGGCCACCTTCGCCAGTAGCGACTGCTCCAGAACACTGGCATTGATAAAGGTAATGCTTTCATCGATGCGCACAAACAAACAATGCTCCAGGGTCTGGGTTTGCGCGTGGTTGATGTTCTTGAAGCGTTCGGTATCGGGGATCAGGCCCAACTCGGCGAGATAGGGTTGGCGATGGTTGGCCAGCAGCCAGACAATGGATGCCGCGACCCCGACCAATAGACCGGCCTCGACTTCCCAAAACAAAACCAACGCGGCAGTGAGCCAGCTGATCAGACCATCGATGCGGTTCATGCCCAACAACTTGAGCATCGAGGGGAATTCCAATAACTGACTCACCGCAACAATAATGGTCGCCGCCAGAACCGGAATCGGAATATAGGACAACCAGGGGGTTAAGAACAGAATGCCCAGGCTCAATAGGACCGCGGTCATCGCGCCGGCCAGCGGGGTTTCAGCACCGGCATCGGCATTGACGACCGAGCGGGCCATGCCCCCGGTGACCGGAAAGCCGCCACTGAAGCCGGCGGCAATATTGGCCGCGCCCAAACCGAGCAGTTCGCGGTTGGGGTTAACTCGCTGGCGTTTTACGGCGCCTAGGGTCTGAGCCACGGCGATGGATTCGGCCATACCAATCATGGTGATAATAAAGGCTGGCAGCGCCAGTTGCGCGATCAACGACCAATCGAAGCTCGGCAACGACAGCGATGGCAGCCCCTGGGGTAATTTGCCCACGGTGGCCATGCCCTGATCTTGCAGGCCGAAGCCAGCGGTAACCAGGGCCGCGATAAGAATCAACAGCATGGGCAAGAGGCGACGCAGGGTCGCCGAATAGGCACCAAATAAAGTTTGAAAGAGGGCGGCACCGCCCTGACTGCGCACCCAAAACAGGATCACCAGGGCCAGGCCACCCATCAGGGCCGACAAACCGTGCAGCGTTGTGAAGTCGAGTGAATGCAGCCGCTCGAATAGATTGCCCCGGACCATGGAAATACCCGTAAGCGGTTTAATCTGACCGACGATAATCAACAACGAGGAGGCGGTAATAAAGCCCTTCATCACCGGGTAGCTCAGCAGCTGGGTAATAAAGCCGAGGCGAAACACCCCCATTATCAGATAGAAAAATCCCACCAGCATGGCCAAGAGCAGGGCCAATTGAACGTATTCGGGAGAGCCCAGTGTGGCCATGGGCATCAGCGTATTGGCGGTGAGCAGGCTGACAATGGCAACCGGCCCTACTGCCAATGCAGCACTGGTGCCGAATAAGGCATAGGCGATCAGCGGTAAGATTGAGGCATAGAGTCCGGCTTCGGGCGGCAGACCGGCAACCAGCGCATAGGCTAGGCTTTGCGGGATCAACATTAGGGTAACGATAATGGCGGCATTGAAGTCGCGCAGCAGCAGGGTTTTGCCATAGCGGCTGGTGAACACCAATGTCAGGACGCCCTGCATCAGATCGTTGCCTTGGATTTTTTCGAGTGCTTTCACATTGAGCCTCATGGTTTAAACCTATGCTGTTGTCGAAACGGGTGTCGGATCTATGGTAACGACCGACTTGGCACGCCCTATCTCCCTATATTCTAAAGTAGACTAACCATAGAACAAAAATACAGTAGCAGTTTACTGAATAGCACGGCTCCTGGCTAGGGTGTTTGTTATTCTAAATTAGATAATTCTAATTTTAGCAAAAATAACCCGATCAGCAGCGCTGAACGGTGGGTGCCAGCAGTGTACTGGATATTTTACACCTCTTGGGGATTGTTCCGCTCACTTTCCCGAATTGGCACGGAGGTGGGTGCGCTATAAAGCCCTGGCGGGTGACAAGCAGGGTCGAGTTGCGCGCCATTTGTTCTCGGGCACGGCATGTCTAGCCGAAGTAGTGTAGCGATTGCGAATGCCCTATTGGTCATACCAACCACCCGTTTTAAAAGTATCAATAATGACCTGCAGAGTACTGTCTTAGTTCTACACATAACTTTATAGTTTGTCAGAATGACCATATTGAAACAATGGCAGTTAAACGTTTATTTGGGGTTGGTTGTATGGCGCGGTTTTTAGTTCTGATACTTGTTTCATTGTTGGTTGCGTGCAACTCCACTTCTGAACCCGCTGCTGCTCCCACCGAGGTCGCAGCCCCGGTAACAGAACCTTCCGCGCCAACCGACTCACTCATTCGCCCGGCCCAGACAACCACCCCGCTGGGCACTATCGACGGCGTTATTGCCAATGGCAATGTCGGGCGCATGGCGCGATTGCTTGGTCGGGCACCTTGCAGCCGTTGCAACTCGTTACTGGTTTCCCCGGCGGATGTCGTTGCCGCAGCGCAGGCCAACCCTAATACTGGGCGGCCAAATCAGGCCAGTGCAGCCAACGATGACCAGACGGTTGCGCCGCCCTTGGTGGAGCCTTTGGTCGTGCCGGTCAATGCAGATGGCAGTTATTCTGTCACCGTCCCGGCTGGCACCGATTATAGCCTTAGCTTTATCAGCGAGGATGCCAGTACCGGTCTATAGATCGGTGATATTTCGGTCAGCCCGGGCGAAACCACCAATCTGGATCAGATTGATGCGAACAATCTGGCCGCGACCGGTTCGGCTCGCTTTATCGTTCAAAGTGCCTTGCTGGGTCAACCCTTGGACGACGTGGCCGTCAGCCATTTGGGTAATACCAGGGCGGCGCAGTCCGATAGTGACGGCCTGGTAACGTTGACCGGACTGCCCGCCGGCAGCCATACCCTTGCCCTGTCATTGGCCGGTTATGTCAGTGCTACGCGCACCTTTGAAGTGGCATCAGACCAGGAAGTGGACCTAGGTGTCGTCGAGCTGACCAACGAAAAAGGCAAAGCCAGTGGCCAAATTATTGTTGCTGAGATGGACGATTACGCCAATGTCCTGGTCTATGCCCGGGATAATCAAGGCAGCATCTATACCTCTATTTCCGATATTAACGGCTTCGTCAGCTTCCCAGCCCTGCCAGTAGGACAGGGCTACAGCTTTATCACCAGTGCCAACGGCTACCAAAGTGAAAAGCTCGATGCAGTCGATATACTGTTAGGCGAGACAGCCGATATCGGTCGCCTGGTGTTAACGAAAATACCCGAGCCCATCGACCTAACGCCGAAGCCGGGCAATATTGCCGGGTTTGTTTATTTTGCGGATAAACAGGATGCACTCAACAAGCACGCCGGTGTGATCATCAGCGTTGAAGGAACCGATAAGGAAGCCATTAGCAGTCGCAATGGTGCCTTTGTCATCAATGGTTTGCCGCCTGGCACTTATAGCCTGAATTTCACCGATTCAAACCACACCACTAAGACATTGTCGGCCGTTGAGGTCGTCTCTGAAACCACCAATCAGCTCGATTCCCAAGTTCTCGATGCTGAAGTTGGCAACATCAGTGGCACCCTGCTGGATGCAAACAGCAATCCAGTCGCTGGCGCGCTGTTGACCATCACCGGCACCGGGCAAACCACGACAACGGATTCAACGGGTGGTTTTTTGTTCAGCAGCGTGTTCAGTGGCGACTTCTCCCTGAATATCCAAAAAACCGGTTATGCCAATACCCAGAGAATCGTGTCGGTACCCACAAATGACCAAACCTTGGCTCTTGGTACGCTCAATATAGAGGCATTTCGCTTGTCCGGCGCCGTGGTCAAATCCAGCGGGAACGATCACAGCGGCATAGCGGTCAGCCTCATTGGCACGGCCTATTCAACCACTACCGATACAGCGGGTAATTTTGAGTTTATTGGCATTGAACGCAACAACTACACCCTGCAATACAGTTATGCCGGCTATCAGACCGGCTCGCAATTGGTGTCCTTCGATGAATTGACGCAGGTAAGTTTAGACGCCGTCACCCTCGAACAATATCGCATCGATGGGGTCGTTGAACTGAGCGGCTTGAGCGATTTCTCCGGGGTGACGGTGTCACTTGTGGGCACCAGTTACAGCGCGGTGACCGATAGCGATGGGTCCTTTAGCATTACTGGGTTCGTGCCCGGTTCCTATGAGTTACGGGCACTGAAGTCAGGTTTTCAATCGACAACCTTGTTGGTGAACACCAGCCAGGAGACGCCAACCCTAAACATTGCCGATCCACTTATTCTGAAGATGACCTTGGGGAAGGTCTCTGGCGTAGTTACCTTGGGCAACCAAGCGGCCCACGGCGGTGTGTTGGTCGAGCTGCTAGGCAGCAACTTCAGTACGCTGACGGACAATCAAGGCCAATGGCAACTCGACGTGCCGGTGGCTAACTACAGCGGTGGCATCCGTTATCAACGTGACCTTTATTCTGCCCAGACAACAGCCGAAACGGTAACGGTTACGGCCTTGGGTGTTTATCAGGCGCAAGCCATCACGCTGGTTCAGGCCGCCAAACGGGTGCAACTGGCACTGGCGTCCGTTGCCAGCAGTTGCTCGCAACTGCAGTTGACGATTGAAGGGCAGGGCTCGGCCGCGGGTTTTACGGCATCTTATCCGGATGCCCCTGCGACCATTGAATTGAACGTACCCTTTGGCGATTACCAATATACGTTAAGCTGTATTGATCCCGGCTTTGAAACCATCATCAGGGCCTTCAGCGTGGATGACGACGGTCTGCAGACCCAAGGACTCGACAGCGCCGAGCTGCGCGTGCGCTATGTCAAAATAAATAATGCCGCGCTCTACACCAATTCACCGACCGTGTCCTTGGCCATTGGCTCTACCGATGCCAGCGAAATGCGCATTAGCCAGGGCAGCGCGGATTCAGATTGGATCGCCTTTAGCGCTTCGATGGACTTTACGATGCAAGCCGGCGATGGCTTAAAAACCTTAGTGGTCGATTTCCGCAACAGCTCCGGCGTGTTGCCCAGTGTGATTGACCAAATTATTTTGGACACCACCATCGTGGTCAAAGGTTTCACGGCAGAGGGGGCAACAACCCGAGGGGATGTATTACACCTGAGTTTGGATTTGGCCGGCGAAACCGCGGCCACGGTGAGCGTTGACTTGCCGGGTTTGGTGAACGGCCTGGCCTTGGTTGATAACGGGACCTTTGGTGACGTGACGGCAAATGACGGCCACTATGAACGCGACTATGTCATTCTTAGCCCTGCGGAACTGACGGTCACGCCTACCGCGACTATAGTCGACCGTGCGGCCAATAGCATCACGGTAACGGCCGCACCGGTGGTCTTGAGTACGGCGCCAAGCATCGGCAACCTCAGCGTGGCGTCCAACGTTGCCAGCGGTGAGATGACGATTAAATTTAGCACCGATGAGCCGACCACCAGTCTGGTGAACTATGGTTTTGACGCGTCAAATCTAACCGAACAGCTAACCGTGAGCGACACCTGGACCAGTACGCATCAGATCGTCCTAACCGGTTTACCCGCCAACACCCTAACCTATTTCGAAATTACCGCCGAAGACGCGGCGGCTAACCAAACTCTGGCATTTGGCCAGGGCAAGCTAGCACCTGCTCCAATCACCGGTCTAGGTGCCCACGCTGGCAATGCCGAAGTGGGACTTATTTGGGATGCTAGTGCCAACAACGAACTGGCCGGTTACCAGCTATACCGTTCAAGTGATAGCGGCATCAGCTATACCCCGGTCACGGCCGAGTTGATCGACACGACCTTCTACGTCGATGCCACCACCAACGATCAAGACTATTACTATCAGGTGACCGCCGTCGATCTGGATGGCAATGAATCGATCGACAGCTCGGCGGTGAACGTTACGCCCTCGGCCCTGCTGGCCGGGCCAACCCTGCTCAACGGTGGTCTGATCGATAGCAACACGGTTTGGCTTGGCTCGCGCTCGCCCTATCAGATAACGGCGCCTGTGCGCTTGATAGAGAACGTGACCTTGCTCATGTTACCGGGTGCTGAATTGGAGTTTGCCGCAGCCGATCAATATATGCTGGTCTCGGGGCAACTCGAAGCACACGGCACCGCAGCCGAACCGGTGCGCTTTACCGCCTTTGATGCGGCGGGCGTAAAGACCGGCTCAATCCGTTTCGACAACAATAATAGTGGTACCCATCGAGTCAGCAATGCGCAACTGAGTTATGTTGATATTTATAGCTACGATCCGAGCCAACAGGAACGACAGTACAGTCCGGTAAACCTTCAGCTGACCGACGCAAGCATCTTGTTGGCCAATAATTATTTCTCTGTTAATCGGGTAACCGGTGGCAAGCTGGAATTTGAGTCTAACCATTACAGCGCCACTATCCGAATCACAAACCTATCGGGGTCGGTTGTGGACTCTGTAAACGATTCTCAGAACAACTATTATTACTCTACCACCCAGTTAGATGTGGGTTCCATGAGCGATACGATCGTTCATAACGCAACGTTCAACTCTTTATACAACACTAGTGGCAGTCAATTTACCGGTGCAACGCTGAACTACGCTCAGTTACTGACCGATTCGGTGTTGCAGAACTCGCAGGTGCAGGGCTCGACTAATCTGACCATGCGGGGCAATACCTTGGTGAACTCCTCGGTTTCGATGCGGCAATCATATGGCCGCCTAACCATGCGTTTTAACAGCTTAGATGCCCTGTCGACTCTTGATGTCAGCGCAACCCTCGATATCAGCAATAACTATTGGAGCACCACCGATCTAGCCGATATTCTCGAGCGCACCGGCTACAGCTCCGATCAGTCTAACGACACCCATCTCTATCCGATTATCTCGGGCAGCGATCTGCTCACTGCCGACGCCGACGGCGATGGCTTGCCAGACTATGTGGACTATGACAACGACAACGATGGCTACAGTGACCTGCAGGAAGATTGGTCATCCGACCCACTCTTCGGCAGCATTTATAACCCATTGGATCCGCTCAGTGCACCCACGGGCAGCCAAGACAATGATATGGACGGCCAGGATGATCTGGCGGATCTAGACGACGATAACGACGGCTTGGCCGACGAAACCGAAGTGGTGATGATGACCAACCCCTACCTAGCTGACACCGATTGGGATGGCTCCAACGACGGCATCGAAGTAAGCCTAAAATACAGCCCGGTCGATAGCGCCAACCACCCCCTGTCGGGCAAGATCGCCAATGTCCGGATCGACAACAGCAATATCAATAGCGATGGCCTGATCTATATCACCGGCGGCACAGGTGATAACCGGACCGAGTTGAATTCGGTAAGCGTAGCCCCTGGTTCGGTTCTGATGCTCGATCGGGATGCCGAAATATTGATCAAAGATTCGCAAGTGCACGGCACGCCAACCAATGCTATCAGGATAGAGAGCGATGGCGCGGGCAGTTGGTCAAGCCCTTTGTCGATTGAGAATTCACAGCTGTCCTATCTGGTGCATACCTCTGCCAAGCGATTTAATGTCGATGCTACTTCCACCATAGACTTCGCCGATCTCAACGTCAGCGCAGGTTATTTATACGGCACCGTAGAAAATAGCGC
>NZ_CEYAVF010000043.1:14815-18852 GCF_982785585.1 Reinekea sp.
TCCTACAATTACTTCTTCGATGGCAGCTACATAGGCCTGCCCTCCGATTCAACGGATCACTACTTCGGACTGGGTGATCCGGTCGACGAACTGGGTGATGATGTGGCAACAACCGAGTTCGAAGTAGACTCCTATACGATCAAGGTAGACGGCATTACTAACCCACGTAATACTCCCGTGTTTGGCTTGTCTGCACCCCAAGCGTGGCAGAGCGTGGTTGGCCTATGGGACCCAACCACAGTCGGCGTTTGGTGGGATATGAACGAGCCGACGCGCTTTCAAACCACAGACCCGGACACTCGGCTGGGGATCTTAAGCGGCACCGTCCAGCTGGGCGGTTATACCGACTCTTCGGGTGTCACCGTGAGCATTAACAGCACCGGTTTGAGTACCACCACCGATGCCGACGGATATTGGGAAATTAAAGCACCGGCGCGCAGCTATACCGGGCTGCTGTTTGCTAAAGAGCATTTTGCCGACGTGACCAAGGTACGAACCTATACGGTGCTGGCCAACAGCGTGGCCGACGCCGGAGCGGTAACCTTGGAGCAGCAGACCGGGCGCATATTGGGTGTGCTAACGGTAGACGACGCGCTCGATGTGACCCTCGCAACCCTGAGCGCCACATCCATTAATGGCAGCTACAGCCTAACGGCCGATGCCAGCGGCGTATTTGACTTTGCGCACCTGCCACTGGCGACCTACAGCGTATCGCTTGGCTATGCCGGAGGCAGCTGGGAGACGCGCGTCTTTAGCGTCAAGGTAAAGCCTGGCCAGACGGACTATGACCTCGGTCTGGTGCGGTTGAAAAACAGCTTCGTTTATATTGATGACGACGCGCTCTATACCAATACCCGAGCAGTTGTTTTGTCATTGGCCAATGCCCAAGCCGTGACCATGGCGGTATCTGAAAACGGCGTTAGCAGTGCTGCGGTGGCCATGGCCAACAGCTATGCGCTGACCCTCAGCGCCGGCGACGGTGTGAAAACGGTGACGGTGGCATTCTTCGATGAGGACGGTACCGCCTTGACCGCGGCGAATGACAGCATTGAGTTGGACAGCACGGTCTCCCTGCAGTCCTTGACGCTGTCGTCCGTTGCGACCCGCGGCGACCGCTTAACGGTAACGCTCGATGCCGGTGAAGCCGGCGGTACGGCAAGTTACAATGCGCCCGGTCTGATTTCGGCGCTGGTCTTAGTGGATGACGGCACCGGTGCCGACAGCGCCGCAAACGACGGGCTCTACAGCGCGGCCACAGATATCACCACTTTCGATGACTTTGCCAATCTATCCAGCAGTGCCGATTTTATCGATCGGGCCGGCAACAGCGGGACCTTGGTTGCGACAAGCCTGTTGAACCTGAGCACCCAACCGACCCTATTCGGGCTGCTCACCCAAACCGTCGATGCGCAACTGGTGGTCAGCTTCAGCACCAGCGAAGCGACAACCGCTGTTATTTGGTGGGGCTATGCACCGGGCAGCCTGACCAACAGTGTCGTGGTCTCTGCAACCGAGAGCACCGAACATCAGATCGCTTTGGCGGTCGCGGCCGGGCAGACCGTTTATTATGAAGTTCGGATCGATGACAGTGTGACAACCATCGTGGCCGAACAAGACAGCAGCCAACTGGCCTTTGCGCCAGTGGCGAGCCTGAGTGGCGAGGCCGGTTACAGTGAAACCGGGCTGGTCTGGAGTGAACAGGCCAATGCAACGGCTTACCGGGTGTATCGCTCGCTCGACGCAAACCACTTCACGGCAGTGGCCGATGTGGCCGCGAGTCAAAACTACTATGTTGATAACAGCGCCCTGAACGATACCACTTACTATTACCGAGTCACCTGGTTGAACCAGAGCGCGGTTGAAAGCGATAGATCGGCTATGGTCACCTTGACACCGACTCTGGCCAAGGCCGGGCCGACCGAAGTGGATGGCGGCGTGCTGGCGGTTCACACCCTGTGGCTCAAATCGCGCTCACCCTATCTGATAATCGATAATATGTTGATTAAGGAGAACGCCAGCCTCAATCTGATGGCCGGTACCCAGGTGCAGTTTAATGGTGCGGACAAGCATATTTACCTCAAGGGTCGGATCCTGGCCCATGGCAGTGAGACCGACCGGGTGTCTATTGAAAGCGACCCAACCTGGACGGGTTCAGATAACGAATCTTCCCTGGTTTTTGACCTGGCCAACAGCCAACAGAGCCAATTGCGTTACGCCGATGTGTCGAGATTAAAGATATATAAGAGCGACACGTCTTTGGTGGTGAAGTCAGGCACACCTTCCATTACTTTAGATCGTGTGCAGCTTTCCCTAAGGGGGGAGTATTCAAGTAATTTTAGCGTTCAGTCGCTGTCAAACAGTCAAGTTACGTTTGACGGTTGCTCTGGCAATAGCTATTTAGGCGCTATCGACTCGAGCCAATTGACGAAATCAACGCTGGGTAGCTGTGACAGTTATCAGGTTTTTCGCGCCTCAACGGTAACCGACAGCACCATAAATGATATAGGTTTTAGGGTCGATACTTCGATTCGCGCCAGCACCCTAACCAATGCCTATATGTATTCCTACTACGCGGTCGCCGAGACATTGGTCGTGATCAATAGTGATATATACTCCAACACCACCTTAGTTGCCGAGGCATTGGATCTGACCAACAGCCGTATCGATATCACCGGCAGCAACAGCTGGCTGCGCTTATCCCGCAGTACGCTCGATATGGACAGCAGCGTATCGGCTGTCTTGCTGGATATCGACAGCAACTATTGGGGCACTACCGACATTGCCAATATTGGCGAGCGAACGGGTTATATCTCTAATATTAGTAAGGGCACTCATCTGTACCCGGTGATCTCGTCTGCCGATATAGACAACGCCGACTTTGATGGCGATGGTACGCCCGATATTGCCGATCACGACAATGACGGCGACGGCTATTCCGATCTGCAGGAAGATTGGGAGTCTGATCCGGCCTATGGCTCGGTCTTCGATCCGCTGGATGCGAACAGCTACCCGACCACGTCACAAGACAACGACATGGACGGTGTTGTCGATAGCCTAGACCTGGATGATGATAACGACGGCATTGCCGACGCCGACGAGCCAACCTATGGTACCAGCCCTTATCTGGCCGATACCGATGGCGATGGCGTAAACGATAATCTGGAAATTAGCACGCTATACGACCCGCTCGATCGACTCAGTCATCCACTGGTGGGCTCCCATAGCAATATCCATATCGATGCCAGCTATAATAATAGCGCTGGCAATGTGGTCCTGTTGGCTACGAGCCTGTCGAATATCAGCATTGACCCGGGTATTGTGCTGATGATGGACCGGGATGCTGACGTTGAAATTAACAACAGTACCCTAGCCGGCACCGCCGCAGCACCCATCTTTATTCGCTCCTCTGGGGCCGGCACTGGCAGGATAAGTTTTACTGGCGTGGCAGCAAGCTATTTGAATATTAAGTTGCCAGTGAACTTTTATGTTTATGCGCAAACCACTCTCGACCGAAGCGATATTTGGTTGACCGATTCGTCGAGTATTGACGACGGCGCGACGATTGAGAACAGCAGTCTGTTTGCGGATGCTACCGTCTATAACTACGGTTTGGTTCAGCACTCAATGGTTCGTGGGGCCGGCAGCCTCCGCAATCAAAGCAGTGGTCAAATCATAACGAGTCGCTTAGCAACAAGTAACACCCTTTATAGCTCCGGGATTATCAGTGATTCGGTAATTTCCTCTGCGTATAATTATTCAAATAGCTCCATCATGGGTTCCATTGTGTCGTCCTATAATTCAGGTTCCTCTTATTCATCCCTGGTAGTCGATTCTGATGTCGAGCTTAGCTATGGACGGACATGGGCCACTCTATTCAGTAACAGCTTCCTTACCAAAGGATCCAGCAGCTACAGCGGTTCGGGCTTACCAGTGGATATTATCGGCGATGGCGTGGCCGAAACTGAATTTGTGCTCGATGGATCAACTTTTACAGTGGATGGCATTGTGTCACCCCGATCGACTGCCAACTTCCCCGG
>NZ_CEYAVF010000044.1:0-18194 GCF_982785585.1 Reinekea sp.
CCTAAAAAAACGAAAAACCCGCAGTCTAACGGCTGCGGGTTTTTTTATGCCTGCTAGAAAGACCTTGTAGGCAGCAGCAATCTGATGCCCATAAGCGCAACCTGAAAGGCGGCTCGCTCGACCCGATGTCTAGTTACCCGTCCCAGCAGACCTGTTAGAATAAAACCTTAGAACACTGATGCAGATGGCCGCCGTGAATCCGAATACGCAACACCAACTTAAAAACGACTATCTGACCGCTATGGGGGTCACGCCTTGGTACCCGCGCGTTATCCTGGCCAATGCCCTGAGCCCTCTGCAGCAGCCGACGATGATCGGAGAGCCCGATAAAGAAGCCCAACCTGTGATCCCCTTAGTCGAGCTAGCGTCCAGTGCCGTCACGACGCCATCGGCACAGCTGAACCCTCACGAGCACAACAGCGTTAGGCCCTCGGAAATGGGCACGGCAAGTGAGTTAAACGGCCCTGTGGCCGCTTCGGCCGTTTTACCGGCCAGCGTAACTGATAACACAGCGGCCATACGCTTTGGACTTGGTATCTATGTGCTGGGCGATTGGTTAGTGGTGAGTTCGTTGGTGAGCGGTCACGAACAAACGCAAGATGTTGCATTCCGGCTCATCGCCAACCTGCTCAGGGCCATGACTGGCAATCAGTATGAGTTTAAGCATCACCATGAAATAGCCTGGCCCTTTTTTAGCAACGCCAATGCGGAGCAAGGGTTGGATGCGGCTAAGCACTACGTATTAGGAGTGCTTCAGCAACATGCTGAGACACATCAAACCACCCACCTGCTGGTATTGGGTGGCGTCTTGTCGAAGTTGAATGGCTGGGAGGGCGCGCATGGCACTGAATTGGGCATGCAGCGCTTGGTCTTACCGTCTGTGTATCGAATGATCTCCGAACCAATGGAGAAAGCCAAGGCGTGGCAACTGATTCGCGCGGCCGGCCTGGGCCAATGACCCTAAGCCTGGTACCGGCTTTAGCTAGTGAATTGCCCTACCTAGCGCAGCTGTCCAGCCAATCGTTAGATTCAACTCTGGGCTCTGACGCCCTCCAGTCATACCTAATCCAACAAGCGTTATTTTCCTTGCACGCCGAAGGCCAACCGATTGGTCTTTTGGTCCAGCAGGTCGTGTTGGACGAGGCGGAATTAATACAGATTTTGATCGATCCCCTGTTCTGCGGTCGGGGCTTTGCCGCTTCGGCGTTGACATATTGGCATCGTGGCCTGGCTCTACAAGGAGTCAGCCGAGTGGTTCTAGAAGTGCGGCAAACCAACATGCCCGCCTTAGCGCTCTATCAACGCGCAGGTTATCAATCGGTTGGCATGCGCAAAAACTATTATCATTACGCTGACAGCCTGGTAGATGCTTGGGTAATGGCGCTAAACCTGCCAGCAGGTCCGCAAGGGGCGTAGTTCCGATTTTCATCTTATGACTTTTGTCGGATGACACAGTTACCAGTCATGTTAATTTAGCCGAACCATTGGAACAGGAGATTCATATGAACTCGGCTAAGTATGAAGTGGTTAGAAACGGTATTTCGTTCGGCTCGGCGTTGGCCATTGCCATCTCGTGGACGGCTCACAAATCGATAATTTGGGCCATCATCCATGGCTTCTTAGGTTGGTTCTACGTTGTGTTTTACGCGCTCTTCCGTTAGCGCGAAACGGGATCTCTGCGCTCAATAGTCCTAACTGGTCTCCCGTATATGTAATGTGGTTGGTAACAGGATGCTTGCATGGTTATCTGGATCTAACACCATCATTGCCGCCAAACGGCCCTTTTCAATACTAGGCTGATAGACAGTACTGACTTCCGGATGATTGCGCCGGGCTGCCGGTATGTCGTCGAAACCGACAATCTTCAGCTCACCAGGAACGCCAATCTGCAGTTCGCGTGCTACAGCAATGGCTGCCAACGCGAGTTGGTCAGACATACAGAGCAATGCGACAGGTCTAGGGCTTGCTGCTAATGCCGACCGCACGGCTTGGATACCTTCTTGCCAGGTGCTTTCTTCGACACTCCAAATAAGCTCTGAAGGTATCGGCCGATCCACTTCAAACCCGGCAGCCAGATAAGCCTCGAGACGTTGACGGGAGACTGACAGGGTCGACTCCAACAGCGGATGTTCATCCAGCCTTAAGACGCCAGAATCGTGGGTCAGACGCAGACCAATAACGGCAATGGGGCCAACTGTAGTAGAGAAGATATGACGAGCGGCCGCAAGGGCCCCACCGTAGTTGTCGACGTTGAGTGACAGGTGGTTGGGTAAACTGAAGTCTACGGTGACCATCGGTTTGTGTTGTTTTTCGATCCGCTTAATCAGCTCCAAGTCGCGCGGTGGACCGTAAAGGATGTAGCGCTCAGGGATGGTTTCCAATGATTTCTCTTTATAGAACTCGTTTCGACCGGGCATCAACAGCATGTTGAACTGGGCATCGTCGAGCACTTGAGCCACACCCTGGAGGAATTCTATGGCACACGGATCGGTAAAATTGTAAGCCAGCTTATCGGCCAACATGACCCCGACAACACTGGTCGCACCGGTGCGTAGACTGCGCGCGGCAGCATTAGGGCCATGGTAGCCAAGCCGTTCGCATTCACTGAGAATCCGCAGCCTTAATTCCTCGGATAACTGGTCGGGACGACCAAAGGCATTCGACACCGTGGCGCTGGATACACCTAGCAGGGCGGCCACTGACTTGAGGGTCAGTTTTTTGTTGTTCGCTTTATCAACCATCGGACATCTCTTATTCGGTAGCAAGGTGGACGAACCATTACTTGCGCAACGACGGGTTATGAACTTTTTTCTAGCTTGCTGCCGTGCCGTGCGTCGAGCCCTGTTATAGCCCTCCTAGCAGCCATAGCTGCTGAAAGGCCGCTAACTCGAGACCCTCACTTGCTGTCAAAGGTTGATCCAAAAGCAGGTCATTGGCCTGGCCTGCGAGGCCGAGGCGTAAACATTGGTTAGCATCGAGGTGGCATCTATGCTCTGAGAAATTAGCGACAACGACTAGTGTCTGGCCTTGGTATGTGCGGCTAAAGGCAAACACACTCTCGGCGACAGAGGGTAACACGACGACGTCGCCAAAACCGAACACTGGATGAGAACGACGCAGTTCAATAAGATTTACCAGGCCGGTGAAAACCTGGTTTTGAGGGCTATTGTTGACCGATCTCTGATCGGCACCGGTGTTGGCAAAACGGACTCGATGTACCCAGCGGCTGTCGTTATGGTGATTCGGATCTGCTCGATAACTATAGTCATTAAGCATGCCCACCTCATCACCAAGATAAATAAGGGGGATGCCCTTAAAGGCCAGCACAATGCCATGCATGAGCAAGATACGCTTAATAGCGTGGTCCGTTGAGCTTCCCGTGAGCAGGGCCTGTTCCAAGCCACAGAGGGAGGCGAGCGTGCCGGAGATGCGACAATCGCCGGTATTGGGATCGGCCTGAAAGGGAACACCGGCGGCAAAGGTACCGGGAAACTGACCGGTATAGAATTGATTCAAGAAATAACGATGATCTTGAGGATTGATGCCAACACTCCAAGCATCGGCATCGGCAAATGCCCAACCAATATCATCATGACAACGAAGATAGTTAACCCATACGGTATCAGCGGGCAGTCCACTGCGTGCTTGGGTGCCGGCAATCAACAATTTGGTCTGACGTGTGGCCAGGGCCTCCCACATCAGGGCCATCAGGTTGGGGTTATAGGAAACCGGACATTCATCGGCACTAATGTATTTAACCACCTCATCCGGGGCCACAATGGCTTCAGACTTCAATACCACACCTGGAGCGGCAAGGCGCAAAAAGGCATTAAAGGCCTGAATCAGGCGATGAGCGTTGGGCAGGTTCTCGCAATTGGACTCGGGCTGTTTCCAGGTAAACGCAAGGGCATCCAGTCGAATAACATCGGCACCAGCATCGACCAATTTGAGCATTTCACTGCACATCGCGGTATAGACTTCGGGGTTCTGATAATTTAAGTCCCACTGGTAATCGTTAAAGGTGGTCCAGACCTCCGCCTGCAGCTCTTCATTCCAGGTGAAGCAACCCGCGCGTTTGTCGGGAAAGATATCGCGTAGATATCGACTATAGGGGGCTTTGTCGGCAGGATCGCGGAACAGCCAATAGTAGGCCTGGTAGCGCACATCGCCAGCCTTGGCCAACAAAGCCCATTGGTGTTGATCGGAGGTGTGATTGAACACGAAGTCCAGCACCAGGCGAATCTTATTATCGTGTAACGCCGCCGCGACGGACTTTAGCTGAGCCAGAGTGCCAATCCGTGGATTCAACTTGCCATAGTCTTTAATGGCATAACCGCCGTCGTTGTCGCCCTCTGGCACGTCAAAAAATGGCATAAGGTGTAGGTAACCGACACCCAAGTCCGTTAAATAGGGTATCTGGCTCTGTAGTTTGCGTAAATTACCGGCAAACAGATCAACATAGCCGGTCGCACCAATGGTTTGCTCGCTCTGGAGCCAGTCATTGTGTTCAGCCTGGTAGACTCGATGGTCCTCTGATGCGTCCATCCACGCCTGCGCTGCCTTTACCAGTGTCTGTTCAAGATGGAAATAGAAATCCCATTGCGCACCGTATAGATCGACCAAACAGCTGTATAGTTGCGCAAAATCTTGCTGCAAAGCTTGCTGGAAAACCGGCAAACGGTGACGGTTTTTATGGCGAGCATAGCGTTTAGCCACGGTCGGCCAGAGGCGTTCCAGAGCGATAGCGGCACAATGGCTGACGGATTGGTCGAACGGCATAGGTTCAATTCTCTAAAGTTGGGGGCTGCCCATCAAGGCGATTTTTTTGGCCTAGGCCCCGCTCGGGCGGAACTCAGGCCGGGCGATAGCTTGGGCTAACCGCCTTTGACAGAACCTGCCAAGAGTCCGCGCACGAAGTACTTCTGCATTGATAAAAAGACGATCACGGGAATCGCGATGGATATGAAAGCGCCACTGGTCAAGATTTCCCAGTTGTCGCCGCGAGAGCCGAGCAACTCGATCAATTGCTGTGTCATTACTGTCTTGTCTTCACCCTGACCTAAGAATACCGCGGCCACCAATAGGTCGTTCCAGGTCCAGAGGAATTGGAAAATAGCGAAGGAGGCCAGGGCGGGCATCGATAGGGGTAAGATCATTTTCACAAAAATTTGAAAATGGGTCGCGCCATCCATATAGGCCGACTCGATTATATCTTTGGGCAAACTCGCCATATAGTTACGCAGTAAATAGATCGCCAATGGCAAACCAAAGCCGGTGTGCGCGAGCCACACCGTGACATAGGATTTCGACGGCACATCCAAAACACTACCGATCAGGGCAAAGAGTTTTAACACGGGAATTAAACTCATCTGCAACGGCACCACGATCAGACCGATGATCATCGCCAAGAAGAAGAAGCGTCCTTTAAAATCCATCCAAGCCAGGGCATAGGCGGCAAAGGCGGCAATCAGGATCGGCACAAAGGTCGCGGGTAGAACCACGGTCAAGGTATTGATAAAGGCCCTGCCGACTCCCTCGGAGGAGAGCACTTCACGGTAGTTATCCAGACCGAAGCGGGGCGGATAGTCGGCACCAAAGAACAGTCGTGGCCCGCGTTTATGGGTGAATTTCTCGCTCGAATGCCACACCACCGTTCCATCTTGTGCCACCAGAAGGGTTGAGTTTTTATTGAATTGAGCCTCAAGATCGGGTGCGTTGGCCGTTAAATCATCTGCCCGAAGCCCCCAGCTGGTCACCCGATTCTGGGCACCCTGATCAAACAATTGGGTGCGGATCTCATAGCCATCGGCTACCTCAATCTGGTCGGCAGCAACTGGCAAGCGAAAGACTTCACTTTGCGAATTGGTGATCAGAGCAGTCCACCAACCCGAGGTGGTCAATTGATCCTTATCGCGCACAGAGCTGACCAATAGGCCGAGCGTTGGCAGAGTCCAGATGGTGACCAATAAAATTATAATGGAGTGCTTAATAAAACGCGCTGTTCTCGACTGCCGTGCGTCCAATGACATATGGGTCTCCTATTGCTCGCTGTTGCGCGCAGATCTGATGTTGTAAATCATGATCGGCATTACCGCCAACATGAGTATCACCGCGACGGTGCTGGCTGTACCGGAATTGCCGTTGCGGAACATCTCGTTGTACATCAGGTTAGCCAGTACCTGCGAACCCCACTGGCCATTGGTCATGGCATAGACGATATCAAATACCTTCAGCACCAGAATGGTAATGGTGGTCCAGACCACAACGATAGTGGGCCAGATCTGGGGGACAACAATTTTGAAAAATATTTGCGTTTGGCTGGCTCCTTCCATCATGGACGCCTCGAGCGTGTCTTCTGGCACACCCCGAATAGCAGCGCCTAAGATGACCATGGCAAAGCCCGTTTGGATCCAAATCAGGATAACCATCAGAAAAAAGTTGTTCCAAAATTGGATGCTGATCAAGGCTTTGGGTTCACCACCAAAGAGCATAATGACGGCATTAACCAAGCCGATTTGATCGGCGTCTGGGCCGCGAAAATCGTAAACAAACTTCCAAATAATGGAGGCACCGACAAACGAAATCGCCATCGGCAAGAAAATAAGGGTACGGGCAAATTGGCCCCACCAGATTCGATCGGTCAGATACGCAATGGTTAGACCGAAAATTGTTGCCATTGTCGGCACGAAGAATAACCACATCAGGTTATTGATTATTGAGGTTATAAAACCGGTGTTGTTGAAGGCCCAAATATAGTTGGCCAAACCGACGAAGCTTTCACCTTCACGGTCCCAGAAGGACAGTTGTAGGGATTTAAGAACGGGGTAGATTAGGAATACCGTTAAAAATAATAGCGCCGGACCAATAAAGATCCAGGGTCGTATCTGTTCGCGTAACTTGTCGCGTCGATATTGTTTTTCGTTTGACTGGCCATTGTCACCAAAGACCTTATCAATCAATAGATTAGAGCCGACAAAAAACAGGATGGTCCCGCCGATGGCGAAAAAAATCGCCGTAAAGGCGAAAAGAATTTGTTGCAACACCGCAATACTCCTTCTGTAAAAAAACCGCCCCAAAGAAGGGGCGGTTTAGCGGGTTGGTGTTACTTGATTTCGTTCCAGCTAGATTGGATTTCGTCGGCAACTGTCTTAGCGCTCATGCCACTAACGTAGTCAACCATACCGGTCCAGAATGAACCGGCACCAATGGCACCCGGCATCAGGTCAGAACCGTCGAAGCGGAAGGTTGTTGCATTAAGCAGAATCTCACCTTGACGACGCAAGGAATCACTCTGATAGAGGGCCGTATCGGCACCCTTATGAGCGGTCAGGAAGCCACCTTGAGACATCCAGAGCTCATGTGCCAATGGTGTCATCAGGTATTCCAATACCGCATTGGTTGCTTTGTTTTCTTTGGTAACCGTGACCACGGTACCGGCACCCAGAACTGGCTTGCCCAAGTCTTTGGACTCGTAAGCAGGGAAGTAAAAGAAATCAGCATCTTCGCCGACCACAGTACCTTCTGGGAAGAAGGCTGGGATAAAGCTGGCTTGACGGTGCATAAAGCACTTAGCCGGTACGCTGAACAAGTCTTTCGGGCTGTCGCGGAAATCGGTGGTACCGACTGCCGACACGCCACCGGCGACATACTTTGGATTCTTAGCGAATTCACCAAAGGCGTCGATCGCACTGACGACACGAGGATCGTTAAATGGAATGTCGTTGGCAACCCACTGATCGTATACCGCAGGTGATTGAGTCCGCAACATCATGTCTTCAACCCAATCGGTAGCAGGCCAGCCAGTAGCCGCACCTGAACCCAGACCGATACACCAAGGTGTTTGGCCGTCAGCAACCATCTTATCCGACAGAGCCATCAGCTGTTCCATGGTCTCAGGGATTTCATAGCCGTAATCAGCGAAGTTATCGGGTGAATACCAAACCAGGCTCTTCAGATCGACACGGAAGAATACGCCGTAGAAGTTGTCCTGGCCGGCTTTGTTCTTGTACGTGGCCAAATCGACCCAGCTTTGACCGGCTGCGTAGTCTTTTAATACCGCGTTCTTGATCTTATTAGAAACCGGGGTTAATAGGTCGCGTGAGGCCAGGTCTTTGGCCAGGCCCGGCTGTGGGAAAACAGCCATGTTCGGCGGTGTGCCCGCGGTGGTGTCAATCAGGATCTGCTGCTCAAAGCTATCGGAACCCGTGTATTGGATTTTAGCACCGGTTGCTACTTCGAAATGAGACAAGATGCTACGGAACACATCATCTTCAGGGGCCAACCAGGCGCCTGTGATGGTGACGGTTTCGCCGGACAAATCCATGGATTTAAATTTGTCTAAGTTAGCCCAGTTAAAATCTCCGCTGCCCATTTTCGGCATTTCAGAGAAAGCAGCGCTGGCTACAGCGGCTGTGATCGCCAAGGCGACGGATGTTTTTTGCCATGTTTTCATTGGTTTTGCCCTTCTTGTTATTATCGTCTGTGAACAACGTCTTTTTGAATCGCTCAGTGAGCTTAATCGATTAAGAAGAAATTGCCACCTTCTTTATAGATCGTTTTGTTATTTATAAAATGCTTTATATACCTGAACTTAAACGATTAAGAATGTTGATCAATGGCTGGGGAAAACCACAGAGCTAGTCGAGGTGGTAGCGCTTCAAGCGGGCAAGCTCAGGGCGGGTGGCCAGGATCAGGGCACGAATCGGGGCTGGATGCCCCTCGATGGTCAGGCTGGGATCCTCAGGATTCAAGTAGTCGGCCAGGCTTTGGCCAGGTTTCCAGTCGGAGGGGCGCTGCTCGTCCGTCGAGGTGGTTGATTGATCGACTAGACGAATATTTTCGAAGCCCATTTTTTCCAGCCACTGCACCAGGGTCGGCACCGTGGGCAGAAACCAGACATTGTTCATGCGCGCATAGCGGCCAATAGGTACCAGCGACTCGCCGACCTGGCCTTGGATAACCAGGGTCTCGAGCACTAATTCGCCGCCGGGGCGCAAGGCGCCGCGTAATTCGGCTAGATGATCCAGGGGGGAGCGCCGGTGATAGAGCACACCCATGGAAAAAACGGTGTCAAAAATCCCCACGTTAGGTGGTAAACTTTCCAGTGTAAAGGGCAATACCGTATGGCTCGGATCCTTGATATAGCGATTGACCGCTAGGTGCTGCACAACCGATAGCCAGGAGGGGTCGATGCCAGCAACGGTCGCCGCCCCAGCCGCCTTCATGCGCCAACCGTAGTAGCCGTTGCCACTGCCGACATCGAGCACATGGCGGCCGCGCAGATCGCTGAGGTGGTTGGCAATGCGGTCCCACTTCAGGTCGCAGCGCCACTCGGCGTCGATATCGATATCAAAAAATCGGAAGGGTCCTTTACGCCAAGGCATCAGCGCCTTGAGCGCGCTATTGAGCTGCGCGCCAGCATCACCGACCGGACCGTTGATGGTGACCACGCGGTCGAGCTCGACGCTGTTCGCGCTTATGCTCGGCAAGGTCTCTAGGGCCGTTAGCAGGCGCGCGAGGTTGCCATCGTTGAGTTGGTCCCAGGTTTGTTGCAACTGGGCGGCCAGGGGCTCGCACCAAGGTTCTAGGCGGGTATTACGGATGTGGTCGATAAAAGGCAGGTAATTAATCATTTGATGGCTATAAAGGACGCAAAGTTAAAGGATTGAAACCATTGGCTTACTTGGCCGAAGCCAGCCAGCTCAAGGCGTTGAATGTGGTCTTGGGCCGTTTCCGGGATCAGCACGCGCTCGATGGCCTGGCGCTTTTGTCCGATTTCCAGATCACTGTAACCGTTGGCGCGTTTGAAGTCGTGATGATGTCTTATCAGGAGTTCTTCATGCTTGGCGTCCGCGAAGGCCAGCTTTTCCGAAAGGACCAGCGCCCCTCCGGGCAGCAGGCCGTCATAGATACGCTTGATGGTGCTCAACCGTTGCGTCAAGGGAACAAACTGGAGGGTGAAATTCAACACCGCAAAGCTGCAGTTTTCGATAGCCAACTCGGTGATATCGGCACAGAGGGTTTCAACCGGAATCGGTGACTCTTCTAAATCCAGGAAATCGGTACTCCGGGCCAGCATGGCGGCAGAATTATCGACCGCGATAATGGTTACCCCGGGGGCATGGATGCGATGGCGCATGGCCAGCGTCGCGGCCCCGAGCGAACTGCCTAGGTCGTAAATACGGCTGTTCGGCTGAGCATAACGCTCTGCGAGGATGCCGATGGTGCCGATAATATGGCTGTAGCCGGGCACCGATCGTTTGATCATATCGGGAAACACTCGCGCAACCTGATCATCAAAGCGAAAATCGGCTAGATTTTGCTGAGGATTGGCATATATCTTATCGGTTTCTTGGCTCATGACAGAGATAAATTCGGCGCTGAAGGCCGGCCATTGTACCTTTCCTTCAGCTATTTGCGTAGATCGGTTCGAAAAGATTGCTAGAGTAGGTATACTGCGCGGCCTGATTTTAATGATTACGAGTATTTCCATGTCTTTGATTGCTGATGAAGTCGCTAAACGGCGCACTTTTGCGATTATTTCGCACCCCGATGCAGGTAAGACAACCATTACCGAAAAGGTCCTCTTGTTCGGCAATGCCATCCTGCAGGCCGGTACTATCAAGGGTAAAAAGTCGGGCCAGCACGCCAAGTCGGACTGGATGGACATGGAAAAAGAACGGGGTATCTCGATCACCACCTCGGTGATGCAGTTCCCCTATGCTAACAAGCTGATCAACCTGCTCGACACCCCGGGTCACGAAGACTTTTCAGAAGACACCTATCGAACGCTCACCGCGGTGGATTCGTGTGTAATGGTTATCGATGCGGCCAAGGGCGTGGAAGAGCGTACCATCAAGCTGATGGACGTCGCACGGATGCGTGAAACCCCCATCATCACCTTCATGAATAAGCTCGACCGCGACACCCGTGATCCGATCGATCTGATGGATGAGGTCGAAAATGTTTTAAAGATCAGTTGTGCACCCATCACTTGGCCCGTTGGCATGGGCAAGGAATTCAAAGGCATTTACCACCTGCTGCGCGATGAGGTCATCCTCTACCAGGCGGGCATGGGTCATACCATTCAGCACAGTCGCATCATAAAGGGCTTGGACAATCCCGAGTTGGACGGCGCCTTGGGCGAGTACGCCGATGAGTTGCGCGAGCAGATGCAGTTGGTTTTGGCCGCGGCGAACACCTTTGACTTGGAAGAATTTTTGGCCGGCCAGCTGACGCCGGTCTACTTTGGTACCGCCCTGGGTAACTTTGGCGTCGATCATATGCTTGACGGTTTGGTTGAATGGGCACCGTTGCCGCAGGCGCGCAACGCTGGCGATCTAATGGTGGCGCCAGACGAACCGGAGCTGAGCGGTTTTGTCTTTAAGATTCAGGCCAATATGGACCCCAATCATCGAGATCGGGTCGCCTTTATGCGGATCGTCTCGGGTAAGTACGAGAAAGGCATGAAGATGAAGCATGTCCGGACCGGCAAGGCCGTGCGTATCTCCGATGCCCTGACCTTCTTGGCGGGCGATCGTGCGACGGTGGAGGAGGCCTTCCCGGGTGATATTATCGGCTTACACAACCACGGTACCATCCAGATTGGCGACACCTTTACTCAGGGTCGAGATTTGAAGTTTTCGGGCATCCCCAACTTTGCCCCTGAATTGTTCCGTCGGATTCGGTTAAAAGACCCATTGAAAATGAAACAGTTGCAAAAAGGCTTGATGCAGCTGTCTGAAGAGGGGGCTGTCCAGGTCTTCCGGCCGATGAAAAACAATGACCTGATCGTCGGTGCCGTTGGCATGCTCCAGTTTGAGGTGGTGGCACACCGGTTGAAGTCAGAATATAAGGTTGAGGCGGTCTATGAGGCCATTACCGTGGCCACCGCGCGCTGGACATCCGGCATAGATGATCGGATCCTGCAGCAATTTATTACCAAGGCGCATGAGAATCTGGCGCTCGACGGGTCTAACAACTTGACCTACATCGCGCCGACCATGGTGAACCTTCAGATGGCACAAGAGCGCCACCCTGATATAGTGTTTCGCAAAACGCGCGAACATTAGGGGTTGCCATGATTGTGTACCTGTTAATCTTAGCAAGTATGACCGCTGGGGCCAGTACGTTGGTCTATACCGGTATTCAGATTGCCATACGAAATAAGCGCCTGGGTGTTCATGACGCCCGCGGCTTTTATATGGTTGCTCTGGTCTTCATCACCTTTGTGTTGACCAGTGTGGCCCATTATTGGGGTGATAGCCGCTTTGAAGCGAGCGCCGGCAGTGTCGGCTTTTCGGTGATTGGTATGCTATTCACCCTCTGTTGTAGCTTGGCCGGCCTTGGGTTCGGCCTTGTTAAATTGCAAGAAGTAGATCCATTCGAATAGAAATATTGGTTAGTTGGTTGAAAACTCACCAAAAAGTCTTGCGCGGGGAAAAAAGATTCAGTAAGATCCGCGCCCTCAATTTGGATTAACTTCCCCTGAGCCCCCCACTAATAAGGCGGAGTTAAATGAAAACATTTGTAGCAAAACCAGCTGAAGTTAAACGCGACTGGTACATAGTAGACGCCGAAGGGCTAACCTTGGGACGTATGGCGACTGAAATCGCTCGTCGCCTCCGTGGTAAGCACAAGGCAGAATTTACACCTCACGTTGATACTGGCGATTATATCGTTGTTATTAATGCTGAGAAAGTGCATGTGACAGGTCGCAAGGCTAAAGACAAGCAGTATTACCGCCACTCTGGTTACCCAGGTGGACTGAAGTCTATGAGCTTTGAGAAACTGATCGCGCACAAAGGCGAAAGCCCAATTGAATTGGCTGTGAAGGGTATGATTCCACGTAATCCTCTTGGCCGGGCCATGTTGAAGAAGCTGAAAGTGTATGTCGGAACAGAACACCCGCATACTGCACAACAGCCCAAAGAACTTAAGATTTAATGGGGAATGACATGACAGCTATTCAACAGAATTATGGTACCGGTCGCCGGAAAACATCTACAGCACGCGTATTTTTGCGTCCTGGAAACGGCGCAATTGTTATTAACAAGCGTACAATTGAGGAATACTTCGGTCGCGAAACATCTCGCATGATCGTTCGTCAGCCTCTAGACCTTGTTGATATGACTGAGAAGTTTGATCTTTACATCACCGTCGCCGGTGGTGGTTCAAACGGACAAGCAGGCGCAATTCGGCACGGTATTACTCGTGCTCTGATGGAGTACGATGAAAATCTTCGTCCTCAATTACGTGAAGCTGGTTTTGTTACCCGTGACGCACGTATGGTAGAGCGTAAGAAAGTGGGTCTGCGTAAAGCACGTAAGAAGCCACAGTTCTCCAAGCGATAAGTTTACCGAGAACTCTATTGCAAACCCGGGCTGGTCCCGGGTTTTTCTGTTTAGAGGGTGGCTTTAACCCCGTTTGCCGATCTTATTCGACCTGGGTCAAAGCTTTCCTTGTCAGAATCACCGAATTTCTTTAGTATTCGCGACATTTTCAGACATTAGATATACTAATTTCCTTTCACTCAGAGGGTGATAATAATGACGCATGACGGCGTAAATAAGGGTCGGCGGCGGTTCCTGTACATTGCTACCGGTGCCGTAGGCACAGTGGGTGCAGTGGGCGTGGCCACACCGTTCGTTAAATCATGGTTTCCCAGCGAGAAAGCTAAAGCAGTGGGTGCCCCGGTTAAGGTGGATATAAACGGTTTAAAGCTTGGGGAAATGGTTATCGCCGAATGGCGAGGCAAACCCATCTTTATCTTGCGACGCACCAAGGCAGTCATCGACTATTTGCGCGATGAGGGTCTGCGCAGTAAGTTAGCCGATCCCGATTCTGAAGTCGCTTCACAGCAGCCAGATTATGTGACCAGTGATGTACGCTCTTTAAGTGAAGAGCTGCTCGTGATCGAGGGCGTCTGTACGCACCTAGGCTGTTCACCCAAGTTTATTCCGGAATTAGAGCCCCAGCCATTTGACGCCAATTGGCAAGGTGGCTTCTTTTGCCCCTGCCATGGTTCGCGTTTTGACTTGGCTGGCCGGGTGTTTAGTGGTGTCCCGGCGCCATACAATTTGCAAATACCGCCCTATAGTGTTGATGGCGGTGTAGTTACAGTCGGTGAGGGTGCAGCATAATGAGTAAGAAACCAGCGATTTTGGAGTGGCTTGATCGGCGTCTCCCTGTGACCAATGCCTATGAAAAGCATATGTCCAAGTATTACGCTCCGATCAACTTTAATTTTTGGTATGTCTTTGGTCTGTTGGCTATGGTTGTCTTTATCAACCAGCTAATGACCGGTATCTGGCTGACCATGTCCTATACGCCGAGTGCCGAGGAAGCCTTTAATTCCGTCGAATACATCATGCGCGATGTTGAGATGGGTTGGTTGATTCGCTATATGCATTCGACCGGCGCGTCTTTCTTCTTCCTGACGGTTTACTTGCATATGTTTCGTGGCGTTTTATACGGCTCGTACCAAAAGCCGCGTGAGCTGATCTGGGTGTTCGGTATGTTTGTCTATCTGGTAATGATGGCTGAAGGCTTTATGGGCTATGTGTTGCCATGGGGTCAAACGTCCTATTGGGGCGCGCAGGTTATTATTTCACTGTTTGGCGCAATCCCGGTCATCGGCGACGGTCTGACCGAATGGATTCGAGGCGACTTTTTGCTCTCCGGCATCACCTTGAATCGATTCTTTGCGTTGCATGTCATTGCCTTGCCGTTGGTGTTAGCGCTGTTGGTCGTGTTGCACGTCTTAGCGCTGCACGAAGTTGGCTCAAACAATCCCGACGGTATCGACATCAAGAAGCATATGGATGAGCGCGGTGTACCGCTAGACGGCGTGCCGTTCCACCCATACTTCACTGTCGGCAAATTGCCGCAGGTTGTGTTGTTCTTAATGGTATTTTGCGCGGTGCTTTTCTTTATGCCAGAAGGGGGCGGATACTTCTTAGAGCATCCAAACTTTGAGCCAGCGAATTCGCTGAAAACACCTGAGCATATTGCACCAACTTGGTATTACGGTGCGTTTTACTCGATATTGAGAGCGATCGATTTTCCGATATTCTTTATTAACGCAAAACTGGGTGGCTTTATGGCCATGGCCGGAGCCATCGCAATCCTCTTTGTCCTGCCTTGGTTGGACCGTAGCCCAGTGCGTTCATGGCGTTACAAGGGCTGGATGAGCCGCACCGCGATTGTCATGTTTGCTATCGCATTTGTCGTGCTCACCTATCTCGGTGGTCAGCCGGTGTCCTTCTGGAACGGCGTCGTGGCGAAGATTGGTACGGTTATCTACTTTTCCTTCTTCTTGCTGATGCCATTTTATACCAAATGGGAAAAAACCAAGCCTGTACCAGAGAGGGTCCCACGATGATCAAGAAAATACTGACGTTGGTGTGTGCGTCATGGTTGGCGACGTCTGCCATAGCGGCCGGCGGGGAGGTGCATCTGGATTCAATGGCACCCGATATGTCCAACACCACATCGTTGCAGGAAGGTCTAAGCACCTATATGGATTATTGTGCCGGCTGCCACTCGTTGGGTCATGCGCGCTATAATCGAGTTGCGCGAGATCTGGAGATTCCGGAAGATATCTTCATGGACAGCATTATGTTTTCCCAGGACGCCAAATTTGGTGACCTGATGAAGTTCGCGATGCCAGTAGCGCAGGGTAAGAAATGGTTTGGTGTGGCGCCGCCAGACTTGACCATGGTGACTCGAGTTCGCGGTGTTGATTGGGTTTATACCTACTTGCGTAGCTTTTATAAAGACGAATCGCGCCCCTATGGCGTGAACAACAGTGTCTTTAAAGATGTTGGCATGCCGCATGTTATGCTGGGTCTGCAGGGTCTGTGTTCGGCCAAGCCGAGTGCCCAAGACGGCCATACTCTTGACCCGTTGACCGGTGTTGCGACTGAGCATGGTGCTTGCGCGAGTCAAGATATAGCTGGCACCTTGTCGACCGACGAGTTTGATGAAGTGATTTATGATTTGGTTAACTTCCTGAACTATATGGGAGAGCCTTATCAGATGGATCGAAAGCGCATCGGTTGGTTCGTGTTTGCCTTCCTAACCGTGTTGTTGGTTCTTGCCGCTTTGTTGAAGCGCGAACTGTACAAGGATATTAAACACTAGGAGAAATCCTGGGCGTTTATCCGCAAAAAAAGAGCGCAGCCAAGGCTGCGCTTGTTGTGTTTTTATCTACTAGTAATTTGGGAGCGTACTGAATGGGCGTTGTTGCAAAGCGATCCTCCATGACTTTCTACTCTGACGCAGCCTGTCAGTATAGTCATCGAGTTCGGATAGTACTGGCAGAGAAGGGTGTTACGGTCGATATTAAAGATGTCGAGCCGGATGCTATACCCAAGGAAGTTTCTGATATAAACCCCTATTGCAACCTACCGACTCTGGTTGATCGTGACTTGGTGCTGTTTGAGCACCACGTGATGATGGAGTACTTGGATGAGCGCTTCCCGCATCCGCCTCTCTTGCCGGTCTACCCGGTTGCGCGTGCAGAGTCGCGTCAGTTGATCTTTCGAATCGACCGAGATTGGAGCGCCTGCGTAGACGCGATAGTTGCAGCCAAGAGCAAAGATAGTGTTGCGCGAGCACGCAAAGAGTTGCGTGAAAGCCTGCTCGCCATCGCGCCCGTGTTCGATGACAAGCCCTACTTTATGAGTGATGAATTCACCCTGGTGGATTGCTGTGTAGCGCCCATCTTGTGGCGACTGCAGTCTTTGGGCGTTGAGTTGCCGGAAAAACAGGCCAAGTCGATCGACAAGTATATGGAGCGAATCTTCGAGCGAGAGTCATTCCAGGTCAGCTTGTCCGAAGTTGAGCAAGAGATGCGCGACTGATGTCGGGCATGAGTTCTAATAAACCCTACATGATCCGTGCGGTTCATGAATGGATACTGGATAACGACTGTACCCCTTACATCGTTTTCATGGCGGATTATCCGGGCGTGCAAGTGCCCCAGGACTTTATCCGCGATGGCCAGATTACGCTCAATATCGCGCCATCTGCGGTTCGTGATCTGACCTTGGGCCTTGACGCGGTGCACTTCAACGCACGTTTCAACGGCATGCCAACCGATATATATGGGCCCATCGGTGCGGTGGTAGCCATTTTCGCCAAAGAAAACGGCCAAGGCATGGGCTTTGAAGTTGACCCCATACCGGAGCCGCCTAGCGATCTGGATAACGATAAGGTGCGCACCTTAGTGCCGCCGAAGCGTCCAACATTGAAAGTTGTAAAATAACACCACTAGACTATTGACTCTAAAACTTCTGTGCCTATAATGCGCCCCGCTGTCGAGGTACAGGGTTTGAAGGAATCCAGGTCGACGCCGGCATCACTCAGTAACGAATTGATTCTTAAAGAAAAAATTCAAATAAAGAGTTGACAGCCACAAGGAAATGGGTAGAATTCGCCCTCCTTGAAACGGTAAGCCCAATGCGCTTCACCGAGATCTTTAACAGTATTGAATCAAGTAATTTGTGTGGGCGCTTGTGGGTCGAAAGAATATCGATCACAAGTGGCTACAAGATAGAAACTTATGGGTGATACTTTCGGGTTGAAGTCATAGGTGAACAGATTGCAGTATAAGCTTGTGATTGAACTCAGATTTTCTGCTTAGAATAAAGCAGATATAGTTTTTAAACTGAAGAGTTTGATCATGGCTCAGATTGAACGCTGGCGGTAGGCTTAACACATGCAAGTCGAGCGGAAACGACTCTAGCTTGCTAGAAGGCGTCGAGCGGCGGACGGGTGAGTAACGCGTAGGAATCTACCCGGTAGTTGGGGATAGCCCGGAGAAATCCGGATTAATACCGAATAATCTCTACGGAGGAAAGGGGGCTTCGGCTCTCGCTACTGGATGAGCCTGCGTTGGATTAGCTAGTTGGTGAGGTAAATGCTCACCAAGGCGACGATCCATAGCTGGTCTGAGAGGATGATCAGCCACACTGGGACTGAGACACGGCCCAGACTCCTACGGGAGGCAGCAGTGGGGAATATTGGACAATGGGGGCAACCCTGATCCAGCCATACCGCGTGTGTGAAGAAGGCCTTCGGGTTGTAAAGCACTTTCAGCGAGGAGGAAAAGCTAGCGGTTAATACCCGTTAGCCTTGACGTTACTCGCAGAAGAAGCACCGGCTAACTCCGTGCCAGCAGCCGCGGTAAT
>NZ_CEYAVF010000045.1:0-16881 GCF_982785585.1 Reinekea sp.
GGGGGGTGTGCCGAGGCAGGCGAGCGGATGGGTGACAAGCCATCCGGCAGCGGCAGCAGAGCAGGCGCCTGCACCCTATGGCAGCCCGGCCAACCGGCACAGCTGACCGGCTGGGCAAGCAAGGCCGCATCGCCTTCCGCCAGCTCCATCATCGATATCGAAAACCCGTGCATGTCCAACGCCGTCATCATCGAGGCGGGGCCGACAATTAACTGAACCTGCTCACCGATGGGCGAAGACAATAAATCATGAGTCAGAATTGACATTTCGAGTACCGACGTGCCGCCAAAATTATTGACCAGCACGACATGGGGTGTATTGGGCAGGGTCACGGACAACTTATCAACGACCTTTGCCACCGCGTCTTGTGCGCCTAAGCAAGATACCTGTTGCACGCCTGCTTCGCCGTGGATGCCAAGGCCCAATTCAGCCATGTCTTCGGGAATACGGTCTTCTTTTACCGACCCGGGTACTGTGCAAGTATCCAACGACATGCCGATGCTGCGACAACCATTAACGACCCGCTGTGCTGCCGATGTGCAAGCTGCCAGAGTGGCACCGTTTTCAGCCATGGCGCCGACGATCTTATGGACAAACAGGGTCCCGGCCAATCCGCGGGCCTGTGGTAAATCCGGCAGGGCGACGTCATCATCGACAATGACCATACTGACCTTATAGCCAAAGGCCCGAGCCCGCTCAGCTGCCAGGCCAAAATTTAATCGGTCACCAGTGTAGTTTTTGACGATCAATAAGCACCCAGCCGGGCCGGTAACTGCAAGAATGCCTGCGAGCACCGCAGCGACCGATGGCGATGCAAACACATCCCCACAGACGGCTGCCGTTAGCATGCCGGCGCCCACGAAACCAGCATGGGCCGGTTCGTGACCGGAGCCCCCGCCAGAGACCAAGGCAACCTTGGTCTTGTCCCAGTCTGCGCGTACGACGACACGTAAGTGTGGGTAGCCATCCAGTCGAGTCAGGGCGCCGCCAGAGGAGGCGATCGCGCCATCGATGGCCTCGGTTACCATATTTTCTTTTGCGTTAATAAACTGTTTCATAGCCCTTGTTCCTTAAGCCAAACGAGCGCCATTAGCGTCGAAGTAAAATGGTTTGTCAGGGCGAATTTTTACAACATCGCCGCGTTTTAATGTGGTGTGTGAGTTCGTCACGGTGATTAGATTATGAGATCTGAACATTAGATGCAGGCGTGTTTGATCACCCAGATGCTCGACCCGTTGGACCAAGCTCTCCTCACCCTCGCCTTGCACTATCTGCTCAGGCCGCAGGCCGATATGGGTGGCAGAATGTGGCGCGCCGGCAAATACATCTGCTGGCAGCAGATTGATGCGAGGCTGACCCAGTCGGCTGGCAGCATACATGCTGACCGGGTTCTCATAGATTTCGCGCGGGCTGCCAAATTGCACCAGCTTGCCGTTGTCTAAAACCCCTACATGGGTCGCCATAGTCATAGCTTCGATCTGATCATGGGTCACGTAGAGGAGGGTCGCCCCGGAATCTGCTTGTATGCTTTTAATTTCAATTCGCAGGTCTGAGCGCAGTTTTGCATCCAGAGAACTTAGCGGTTCGTCCATCAAATAAACTGCTGGGTTCCGCACCAGCGCTCGACCAATAGACACCCGCTGCATCTCACCACCGGAAAGGGCTGTGGCCTTATTTCCGAGTTTGTGACTGATTTGTAATATTTCGGCCACCTCACCCACTTTACGATCAATCTCGGCCTGTGGGGTGCGCAGAATTGGGGACTTAAGGGGAAACTCAAGGTTCTGGCGGACAGTCAGGTGGGGGTACAGAGAATACTGCTGAAAGACCATCGCCACATCACGCTGCGCGGGCGTCAGTCCCGCGGTATCCCGCCCACCGATGCTGATAGCACCCTGGTCAGGCTGGTCCAGTCCAGACACCATGCGCAGTATTGTTGTTTTGCCGGCGCCTGTTGGCCCGAGCAGCACCACGAATGACCCATTTGGAACCGTCATCGAGACATTTTCCAGTGCCACATCTGCCGCAAATGATTTAGATACGTCGGTTAATATAACTTCAGCCATGAGTCAACACTCCTTGATTTGCCTGCGAGCGGAGCGCTTTGCCCGTCTGAGAATCAAACAGGGTGATGGTTCGTGGATCAAAGATCATCCCCGTTGTTGCCCCTATAGTGACCGGATCTGAGCTCGGCAACCGGGCCTTGAGCACGCCATTGGGTGTGTCCAGCAAGACGATTTGAGTTGTGCCGAGGTATTCAACAGCCTTCACACGGCCGCGATAACGAGCGCTGTCATCAAGCTTGACATGCTCTGGTCGAATACCGAACGACAAGGCGCCGTTAGCACCCTCTAAACTAGGCGGAATATCCATTGTGATATCGCCCATGCGGACTTGTTTAGCGCCGATATCGACCATGCCATTAAACTCGAGTAAGTTCATCGGCGGCGAGCCAAGAAACTGTGCAACAAACTTGCTGGCGGGCCAGTCATAAATATCTTGCGGCACCCCAAACTGCTCGATCGAGCCATGGTTCATAACCACAATCTTGTCGCCCATCTGCATGGCCTCGAGCTGGTCGTGGGTTACATAGACGGTCGTGGCCCCTATTCGATCATGCAGCGCGCGGAGCTCCTCAGACATATGCTCGCGAAACTCCGCATCCAAAGCACCCAACGGCTCATCCATAAAAAATGCCTTAGGATCTCGCACGATTGCGCGGCCAAGTGCCACACGCTGGCGGTCGCCGCCTGACAAGCTGCCAACAGGTTTGTTTAATATCTCAGTGATACCAAGTATCTCGGCAATTTCATGGACCTTCTTTTTGACTTGCGCCTTGGGCATGCCCTGTGACAACAAAGGATAACTAATGTTTTTGCCCACATTCATATGAGGATAAAGTGCGAACATCTGGAACACGAAGGCTATATCTCGCTGACTCGCAGGCTTTTGACCCACTTCTTCGCCGTCTATATAGATCTCACCCGATGTCGGCAATTCCAGTCCCGCCATCATCCGTAGCGTCGTTGTCTTTCCGCAGCCGGAAGGTCCCAGCAGCATGAAAAATTCGCCATCCTCAACGGTGAAGGAGGAGGACTTGACGGCGTTAAACGACCCGAAATCTTTGCGGACGTTTTCAATTATAATTTGCGCCATGGTTTACTCCGAGAAATGGCTAACGACGATGAACATCACCGTGCCAGTTAGGGTAACAATGAATGAGTAACTGTAGAGCCAAATCGCAAAGGGCTGCATCAACATAAAAACACCCAGGACAATGAGGGTGGTCGCAACCATTTCCCACGGGCCTCGACGGAGCTGTAGTAAGCCATTGATTATGTTCATCATTTGCGAACCGCTCCAAAGGTGATCCCGCGCAGAAGATGCTTGCGCAATAGGATGGTGAACACCATGACTGGGACCAAAAATATAGTGGCACCGGCTGCCACAGCAGGCCAATCTTTGCCGCTCGTACCCATAATCGTTGGTATAAAGGGTGGTGCGGTTTGCGCCGTGCCTGAGGTTAGCAGTACCGCAAAGGCATATTCATTCCATGCATAGATCAAACAGAAGATAGCAGTCGAAGCAATACCCGTAGCCGCTTGCGGCAAAACAACTTTGTAGAATGCCTGAAACCGGGTGTAGCCATCGATCAGGGCTGCTTCTTCGTATTCAATTGGTATTTCGTCGATGAAGCCTTTTAGTAACCAGACCGACAAGGACAGGTTCACTGCCGTATAAAGCAAAATCATCCCGATATGCGTGTCGTTTAATCCGAGATTGCGATACATCAAGTAGATTGGGATCGCCACGGCAATCGGTGGCATCATGCGTGTGGACAGAATAAAGAACAATAGGTCGTCCTTCATCGGCACCTTGAAGCGACTGAACGCATAGGCCGCCATCGTGCCGAGGATCATGCACAGTGCTGTGGATCCAAAGCCAATAATAACCGAATTTAAGAATCGCTCACCATAGCGTGATGGGCCTAATATCACTGTGCCACGATCTCTGGTTATTTGGTCGTACCAGGTGAGGGGTGGCCCTGCGTCCTCGAGCATCCCATCGGTTGCCCGGGTGCGATCGGTAAACAAATTCACGTAACCTTCCAGCGTTGGCTCAAACATCACAACGGGTGGATAGGCAATTGAATCGGCTGGGGATTTAAAACCCGTAGCGATGATCCACAGCAGGGGGACTAAGGTTATGATGGCATAGCTCACCACCAAAATGCCTGCGAACCACTTGGTCCGATTGGTTGGTTCTATAGCTGAAAAACTCATCGTTCTTTCGCCTTATTTAAGGCTTTGACATAGATCGACGCGAGGCCGAACACGGTGACAAAGAGGATCACGGCATAGGCTGAGGAATAGCCTGTACGCCATTTTTCGAAGGCTTCACGTTTGAGGTCGATAGAGGTTAGAGTGGTTATATCGCCCGGACCTCCGCCCGTTAGTTGAACCACTAGATCAAACATTTTAAAGTTTTCTATACCTCGGAACAGGACGGCCAACATCAAAAACGGCAGCGCCATCGGAATAGTTATTGTCCAAAACTGGCGCCACTTAGATGCACGATCACATTCGGCAGCTTCATAAATGCTGTCGGGTATCGACCTCAAGCCGGCCAAACAAATCAACATCACAAAGGGGGTCCACATCCAAGTATCGGCAATGACGATCGCCCACGGTGCCAAATTCACATCACCAATCATCGAAAAGCTCGCCGGATCGGCTCCGGTAAAGAAGGACACCACATAATTGAATAAGCCAATCTGAGGCTGATAGAGAAAGGTCCAAAAGTTGCCCACGACCGCAGGGGACAGCATCATGGGGAAGACAATAACAGTCGTCCACAGGTCGTTGCCTTTGAACTTTTTGTTAATCAGATAGGCCAATGTAAATCCGATTAGCACCTGCAAAGTGATCGTCCACATCAGGAAATGTGCCGTGGCCTGCATTGTGTTCCAAACATCAGGATCAGATAGAATTCGTTTATAGTTTCGTAAACCGACCCAGTCGACATCATTATTGGGTCTATTGACGCGAAAATTGGTGAAGCTGAGTCGGATAGTCCAGATCAGCGGGAAGATATTGACTGCTAGCAGCAGAAAGATGGTCGGTGCTACGAATATCCAAGCAATCGTCCGATCGGAAAGCCCTTTTAGACGGCGAGATATCCCTTCGGGCGTCGCAGCGGCAGCCCGGTTGAAAATGGGAACGCTCATATAAGGTACTCCTACATGCGCAGAAGAATATCTGCAGCGGGTGTCAGTTTGATGCTATAGCCCCTCTAGCGGATCCAATGACCCACCAGAGGGCAGTATTTAAAATGGTCTGATAGCAGACCGAGTGGATTAGAGTTTACCTTCATCCTCAAAGACTTCGGTCCAATCACGAGTCAATCCGTCAAGCGCTTCTTCGGCTGTACCTTGACCGGCAATAACGTAGTTATGCAAACGTTGTTGCATCGCGATCAAGAGATCGGCATAGGCAGGCTCCGCCCAGAAGTCCTTGACGATCGCCATGCTGTCTAGGAAGGTCTGCGCATAGGGCTGGCTGGTTGCGAAATTCGGATCTTCGACCACTGAGCGCAGAGCAGAATAGCCACCTAGCTCCCACCAATTCGACTGAACCTCAGGCTTGGCAAACCACTGGAGGTATTCCAATGCAGCGTCTTGTTTCTCTGAATAAGCTACCACAGATATTCCCTGACCGCCCAGTTGTGCGAACTGACCTGCCGGACCTGCTGGGTTCGGGAAGTAACCGGATTTGCCACCACCTACATTAGCGTCGGCCTCAACACCTGGCCAGACGAAAGCAAAGTTCATCTGCATCGCGACCTGGCCAGAGCGGAAGGCATCGATGTTTTCACCCATGTACCAGTTGGACGATCCTGGGGGGGTGCCAGTATCATATAGTTCTTTGTAATATTCCAGACCCGCAACGGCGCCATCGGAATTTACAAAACCCTCTAGATCGTAAGGCTTTGCAGGGTTTTCATAGAGGAAGCCATAGTTATACAGGGCATTGGTCACACCCATAGTGATTCCCTCGGATCCTCGCTCAGTATAGATGGCAGCACCGTAAACGGTGGTACCATCTATGTCTCGACCTTGGAAGAACTGGGCAATATCTTTTAGCTCCGCTAACGTTGCGGGAACGTCAAGCGCGCGACCATATTTGTCTTGGAACTCTGCTTGAATCTCGGGGCGCTCGAACCAGTCTTTTCGATAGGTCCAGCCAACGACGTCACCGAACGCAGGCATGGCATAATAGTTAGGTGTATTTTTTGGCCATTCCGCGTAGCCCGTGACAGTCGCAGGGATGAAATCATTCATGTCGATGCCTTTGGCATCAAAGAAGTCGTTCAGTTTTACATAGTGGCCATTTTCCGCGCCGCCACCAATCCATTGGCTATCGCCAATCATCAGATCGCACAGTTGGCCACCTGAGTTCAGCTCATTCAGCATACGGTCAGCGAAGCTCGTCCAAGGCACAAATTCAAAATTCATCGTGTGGCCGGACTGTGCTTCGAAGTCTTTGCTTAGTTCGATCAGCGCATTCGCTGGGTCCCAAGCAGCCCAACATAGGGTTAACTCTTCTGCTGCGGTTGCCGTGGATAAGCCACCAACAAGGATTGCGCCCGCTGCAACTGTCGTCATCATTTTTTTTGTTTTCATTAGATGTTTCCTCACAAGGTTTAAAGTCAGGCTCAACTCCTTTGCTGCGCCTTTGACTCGAATTTACTTTATATGAGGTACGTACGTCAGGGCAAGGACTTTTTTAGTCACGTACCTCATTTTTTGTGATATAAGGTCTATATAGGAAGGCGTGCCTCTTGTTGAGGGTCGCTAGATAGGGGATAATTTTAAGGAAATGCCACAATGAGGCTGCTTGACGCCATGCCCAGACCTACCACGAAAGATCTTGCAAAGGCCGCGGGTGTTAGCCTTGCCACAGTGGACCGCGTTTTGAATGGGCGCGAAGGGGTAAAACAAAACACGGTCGACCGGGTCAATCATGCTATCGCGACCTTGGGATTTGTGCGCAACCTCCAGGCTGCGAATTTAGCCAAGTCACAAACCTATCGATTTATTTTTGCCTTGCCTCGATCGGGCGGCCAGTTCCTCGAGCAAATTATTCAACGAATAAAAGAGGCTGCGGTTGTTTATTCTGCCGATCATGTGTGGTGCGAAGTTCAATACATCGACGAAAATGATCCGCATAGTATTGCGACTTATCTTGCGTCGTTGGCGAAAAAAGATGTCGCCGGTGTTGCAATTATGTCACCGGAAACGCCACAGGTCCGCGATGCAATAATGCGCCTGCAAGAACGTGGCGTGGCCGTATTACCGTTTGTCTCAAACCAAACCAAAATGGATGCCGACTGGGTTGGCATAGATAACCAAGCTGCAGGGGCAACAGCGGGGCTGTTACTTGGTCAATGCTCTGGTGGGCGTACAGGCTCCATTATGGTGATTTCCGAGCGTATGCAGTCACGCGATAGCATGGAACGCCGTTTGGGTTTCGATAAAGAGATTAATGAAAACTTCCCCAACCTACGTGGTCTTCCCTCGCTTGAGACCTATGGCAATGAAGAACGGGCACGATCTATTATCGCAATCAATTTAAGGGTCAATCCAGATATTATAGGCATTTATGTGATGGCTTCTGAAGCCCGTATGCCTCTTTCAATTCTCGCAGCATTGGGCATCGACCCAGCAATCATTAAAATTGCACATGAGCGTACGCCGTTCACTGAACAGGCACTTCGCGATAGGTCACTGGACGGCGTAATTGCCCAGGACGCTGGCCATTTGGTGCGGGTCGCCATTCGTCGCCTCAAAGGCATTGTAGACCGACGTCAGACTGTTGAGTCACAAGAAGAGATCCGCATCGACATACTGTTGCGATCCAATATCTAACCACCGCTCGTCTTTCCAGCTAAGTCGTATAGTCACTTACAGCTCCGGGTGCGCTTTCCCAATCGGTGCATAGGCCCGCACAAAAAGACCCTCCGCTGGAGGTGGTTATCGCCATCCTGGGCATTCCTATCCTCGATCGAGCCGATCGATGCGCACCCGCGGATAGGGCCCTAATTCGTAGTAGACCCGAAAACTTTGGCCCGGCGCGAGCGGTGACCAGTCGTAGAATTTATAGCTGCGCGTTAGATCGCAATCATACTCGTGCAGATGAATATCCGCATAAATATGTAGGGTGGTGGCCACGATGAGGTCGAATCGATGCGCGGGGATGCTATCGGCAACGCTGAATTGGCCCAGATCTACAACCTGGGCGACCAGTGCTCGGGGATCGGCAATGGGCCGCTGCAACAACACCGTATCGGCCCTGAGTTGCACGGCACAATGCAAAAAGTGTCGCTCAAATTCGTCGACCAAGGCTGGTAAGTCGGCGGGATCTTGCCGTTGGCTATAGCGTTGTTCTTGGTCCCAATGTGCGGCCCATAGGTTGAGCGTAATTTGTTCGGGAATAAAAATACCCTGGGGTTTAAGCAGGCGACTCAAATTAGCGGTCACCGCCCATTGGGGTTCCTGTTCGAGCGCTTTTTGCAGCGTTTCGGCAATAATTAAATCGAAGCGTTCTGCGCTTGACCAATGGCAGGCATCGGCGCAGTGATAGCTGAGGTTAATCGCCTCGAGCTGGCAGTCGGCCACCAGCGCTTGCACGCTGTGCAACGATTGGGCATGAATATCGAGCAGATGGCAGTCCAGTCGACCTTCCGACCACTGGCTCAAGAGCGGCAGCAATAGAGTAGCAAAGGGTCCACAGCCGGCATAGAGCACTCGAATGGGTCGCGCCGGCAAGCGTTGGTCCAGCGCGCAGAGTGCGGCCTGGATGCCGGCGATAAATTGTAAGGTGCGTTGGTAGTCCTTGATGCAAAAGGCGGCCGCGGCCGGATTAATGGCCACCCCCGAGGTCAAGACACTGTCTTCAGCCCAGGCCGAGAAGGTTCGGTCCGGGGTGATGCCGGTAACGGCGGCGCAATGTGCGGCAAAGTCATCGAGTGCGCTACAACGTTGGTCAAAACTCAGCTGTGGGTTGAGCAGCGTGTCGGCCAGTGCCGCCAAGTTGAACTGCGTGTTGTTCACGCTTAGCCGCATGCGACGCTGCGCCACAGAATATAGGGCCCACCGACGCCGGCATCGACCAACTCCTTATGGTATTTACCGCAGCCGCCCAATTGGGTCGGCGGTACGCGACCCGGATGCTGAACATCGGTCTTGGCCTGAATGTTGTCGAGCATATCGAACACCGAATCGGTCAGTTCGATATGGCCACCGGATGGGCCAATCAGCAACTTGCCGGTTAATTTTCCGGCGCGGATCTCTTCGAAATAACCGGTGCCGGCGGTCAGGCTGCCACCCTTTGGATCTTCCATGCCGCCGTTGGGGGCAACGGCCAAATAGCCCTCTGGCACCAGGGCAATCAGTTCGTCCAGGCTCTTATCGCCCGGGGTAAAGTAGGTGTTGGTCTGTCGAGTCATCAGGGGGCGACGCCAGCTTTCCCGTTTGCCATTGGCGGTGCGCGGCACCGCCAGCTTGAGCGCCGAGGTCAGGTCGGTCATCGGGGTCGAGAGCAGACCCCGATCGAGAATGGTCTGCGCGCGGGCCAGCTGACCTTCGTTATCAAAATAATAGCTGCCGTTGCTGCCGGCCGCCTGGCCTTCCATGCTGAATAGGGCTGGGTTGTTGACGATGCTGGCCTGATCGTTGCCGACGCGGGTGCCGCTGGCGCGCAGGGTGCGTGCAATGCTGCGGCCCTTCATCCAGGTATCACCTTCCTGAGTATGACCAAAGGCTTCATGGGCAATAATGCCCGATAGCGCCGGGCCGGTGATCACCATGTAGCGACCGGGGCGCAGACGTTCGGCCACCGAGAGTTGTTGGGGCGTGCGCGCCAGGGTATCGAGCTCGATCGCGCCGAACTGGATCAGCTCCAGCGTGCCCAAGCCGCCTAGCGCGATGCGGCCAGATTGACCGGCGGCGGTAAAGCCCGCCCCGGCCAAGACGGTAACCGGCAATATTTGCGACAGACTTTTGCTGCGATCAACAAAGACGGTGGTGGTGGTGCGCAGCCGCAGCATCAGCCGGACATCGGCGATGGGCTGGTAGTCACTCTGTTCGGCCTGGACTTGGCCGGCCAACGTCAGCGCCTGTTGGCGATAGTCTTTGGCCCGCTCGATCAACTGCTTTAGCTCAACCTGGGCCGGATCCTGGCCGCACAGCGGGGCAAAATGGACCGCCGTGGTCGGCGTGAGATCTGCCGGCAATTGGGCCATTAGGTCATCGGGCAAGGGCGTCAACAGCTCTTGCTGCCAGGTCAGTGGAACATAGGCGGATGCGATAGTGGACGGGTTCAATGCGTCGACCTTGCGCCTCAGATCGGTGGCCTTGGCGAGGAGGTTGTCGGCATCGAGGGCATTGGTGGCCACCTCATACTGCACCGCATTGGCCATCAGCCGGAGTACCACACCGCTGTCACGGGTGACGCTGGTGGTCAGGGTTTGTTTGGCCTCAACGGCCTGGGTGAACTTCTCCTCATACCAGGCAAAGGCATAGAAGTCGGCTTCCCGACCCTGTTCCAGTACCTGCACGCACTGTTGCAGGGTTTTTTGTAACGCGCTCAGCGCGGCCGGCAATGGCGGTCGAGTTAAGGGGGTCTGGCTCATATTAGGAATTCTCCGCCTGACCGGCAATCTGAATGCCGGTCCAAATCAACATATGTTCGGGGCCGTCATACCCGCTGGCCGCTTCAAAATAGCCACCGACCGTATTACGTTTGACCCGTTGGGCACTGAACTTAAATCCGCCCAGGCTGGCGCGCACATTACCGGACACGATGCCGCCCTTGAGTGTGGCGACAAACTGGCCCTGGCGATAGAGTCGACCGAGCTTGATTTCGCTGCTCCAGGTTAGAGTGGCGGCGTTGACCAGGAGTGAGGAAAAGTCGAGTATCTCAATCACTTCCTTGGCGCTGCTGAGTAGCTCGGCCTTGCTCAGACTGCCGCTGTTGACCACCAGATTGCCGCTAATGCCATTGACGGCCTTACCCAGGTAATGGGCCATACGGGCATCGATCAGCTGGGTGAGCACTTGATTGTTGACGATCACCTCGGCCTTTTGGGCGATCAGACCCTCGGCGGTAAAGGGGGAGCTTTTGGCCATCTGCGCCAAGCTCGGGTCGACGCTCACCGACAGTTGGTCTGTCCCCGCCTGGGGCGTGCCGGTGAGCACCGAATCGCCCGGCAATAGATGCGGGCCCTTGGCGAACTCGCTGGCGGCGTCCAGTTGATTGACCAGGGCGGCGACCAGCTTGCTGATGCCATAACTGTCGATCAAGATGGTGGCCTGATCGCGACTGGGCGGTAACTCAGCGGCTACGGTCATCAGCGTCTCGATGGCTACGGCATCGAGTTTCGCTTCCAGATCGGCATCGTCCAAGCCGACAAAATGCCAGTATTTCAGCACCTCTTGATCGTTGGGGCCTGGGGCCCGTTCCATGGCCACCTCGAAGTACAGATCGGTGCTGACCTTGCGCGCATCGATGCCGTTCGAACTCTGCAAGAGCTGGTGGTGGACATTGCTGAACAGTTCGGCGCTATTGATCTGTACAGCCTGCAACGTCAAGCTATGCGCCGCAATACGGGCGATCAGATCGGCATGGGTCTGGCCCAGGTGGTTGACCAAGCGGGCATCGGCCGATTCGACCTTGGGGTAGGCACCCGTTGGTTTATCGGCTAGGGGGTAGAACGGATTCATGGCCAGCAGGGCACTGCTGTGAATCAACGCCAGTTGCTCGTTTAGGTTGGCGCGCGGGTCGATCGAACCGGACGACGACCCCAGCAGGGTGCCATCGGGCGATGGGCAATAGAGCGTCAAGCTCAGGGCTAAATCGTCCACGCTACGATCCTGATATACGCTCAGTGCATTGCCCGCTGTACCCAGTAACAGCGACTGGCAACCCTCACTGTATTGGGCTCTGATCTGCCAATCGGCGACATCGGCATGCTCTGCCATATAGCGCGTAAGGCTTTGGTGCAAGGCGCGAAGCGCCGGGTGGTCATTCCACTTCATAGGGGTCTCCGATTTATCTCGACAGCCTAACCTATATCGCTAAAGCCAGAATATTTAATTCCGGTTAGCAGGGCCATCTCGCGGTGCCAGGTGGCTAGGTCGTGCTTGTTGAATTGGTTGAGATGGTTATGGCCACAGGCGCGCGCCATAACCGACATCAGTTCGGTCGAGGCGTTGAAAAAGTTCTGCAACTGACGCGCCGACTTGTCGATATTCAGGCGCTGGCGCAACTCCGGGCGTTGTGTGGCAATGCCGGTTGGGCAGTTGTTGGTGTTACACATCCGCGCCGCGACACAGCCGATCGCCTGCATGGCGCTGTTGGAAATAGCGACGCCATCGGCACCGAGGGCCAGGGCTTTGACGAAGTCGATCGGCACGCGTAAGCCTCCGGTGGCGATCAGGGTGACTCGACCGCTCGCGCCTTGCTCATCCAGATACCGCCGGGCGCGAGCCAGGGCCGGAATGGTCGGCACACTGATGTGGTCGCGGAACATTTCTGGTGCCGCACCGGTGCCGCCGCCGCGCCCGTCGAGAATGATATAGTCGGCACTGGCATCGAGCGCAAACTGGATATCGGCTTCGATATGGTTTGCGCTGAGTTTAAAGCCGATCGGTATACCGCCGGTCAGTTCTCGAACGCGATCGGCAAAGCGCTTGAAGTCGTCGGCGCTGACCAGGTCTTTAAAGGTCGGTGGCGAGATAGCCGATTGACCCTCAGGTATATTGCGTACCTGGGATATCTTGCCGATATTTTTATTGCCCGGCAGATGCCCGCCTGTGCCGGTCTTAGCACCCTGACCGCCCTTGAAATGGAATGCCTGCACCGTGCTGAGCAATTCTTCCCGGTAACCAAAGCCGGCGCTCGCCAGTTCATAAAAATAACGGCTGTTGGCGGCCTGTTCCTCTGGCAGCATGCCACCCTCACCCGAACAGATGCCCGTGCCCGCCAGTTCGGCGCCGGTCGCCATGGCCACCTTGGCTTCTTCCGATAGCGCACCGAAACTCATGTCCGAGACGAACAGAGGCATCTTGAGCACTAGGGGCTTCTGGCATTGCGGGCCAATAATCAATTCGGTGCCGACGGCCACCGCCTCCATTAGGGGTTTGGTTGCCATCTGGGCCGCCATGATTTGGATATCATCCCAATGGGGCAGGGTATGGCGGGGCACGCCCATCGAGGTCATTGGGCCGTGATGACCCAGCGTCGATAAGCCTTCGCGCGCCAATTGGTGAATAAAGCTGACCGTCGGTTCTTCCACGGTCGGGATAGCGATCGGCGCGGCATTGGCGGCATTTACCGCGATGCCGGGACCTTCTTGGCCCACCTGTTCGGCGCTGAATTGCTTATGGGTGCCGTCGCAGAAGGGGAAGTTTTGACTGTGCTTACAGGCACACAAGTAAGCATCTTCGCTGCGTTCGGCGGTTAAGGCCTTGGGCTTAAAGCCGGTACCGGCATGGGAGCCATCACAATGGGGTTGGTTCTTGGAACGACCACAGGCACACAGATGATAGGTCTGACCTTCAGTCAGAGCCAGTTTGATCGGTTTATTGGCCGCTATAATGGGATGTTCGCTCATGGTGGTTCCTAGCTGGTGAATATGAATATCGAATAGGGTATCGAGACTGTTAGGAAGTTTAGCCTATACGGCGAGCACCTTGGTAGGGCTGGCCATGTCATGGCAGATTAAGCTCGAGCCAACGGAGGCGGGCTAGTTGCAGCGATAGAGCACTTGGAAGTGCACGAACGGTCGCTCGTCGCTGATGTTCGCTGCCATGGCGCTGGCGCGGGGCTGCGCCTGCCAGAGCAGTTGATAGTGGCAGTCCGCTACTATGAGGCTATCGGTTAGCTTGACCGCGGCCTGGGCAGGATCGGTTTGCACATAGAGTTGTTGATCGACAAAGCTGAACCGTCCAATGTCGGTCTGGTAAGGCGTGGTCTTGCCATTGACAAAGGCCCAGTAGATTTTCTCATCCTGAGACAGGCTGAACTGGTGCGACGGACCACTGGGCCGGTCATCTACCCGACTGGTCACCCGGCAGTCTAGGCAGTCGGGTATGGCCGAGAGCCAGGGCGACAAACGGATGTTTTTCAGCCGCAGTTCGTCACTGTCGGCAACCACGCCTTGGGTCATTTCGGGCGTATAGAAGATTGCCACCGGTTCGGTCAGCTGCGGCAACGCCTGACAAGCGGTGAACAGGCTCGCGCAGCCCAGTGCCACGGCTGGGAGCAGTATTCTATGCATCATTCTGGCCTCTGTAAGGTTTCAACTATATAGGGCGACCGATCATATTGGACCCGAACCGGCCAAACAATAAAGGGCGTGTCGACCGGCGCTGTTAGTTGTACACCCTGGTTCGATAGGGTGCTCAGACCGCCAAAATCGGTCACCAAATTAGCCCAATCGTCGTGGTCGGTCAGGGTGGTGGTACTAGCGTCCTTGTTAATATCGGCACTCAAGGCGGTTTCTGTGGCGCCATTGGCGCAATTGAAATCGACGGCCCCGGACCCGGTGCGGCCAAAACCTAGAGTTTCATTCAGGTTGGTTTCATCGAGGGCGATGGAGCTGTTGTCGGAGAAATCCAAGACAAAGCTGGTATAGCTGTCAGTTGGTCCATTGATGAGGGTCGTGGCACAGGCATCGGCCACCTCGGCATGCATGCGGTCGCCTTCGTTGCTGCCAATGGTCGGTAGACCGCGCAACTGGTAGGTGTAGTTCATCACGCTGAGGTAGTTGGGCTTGAAGTTAGTCGACTCGTTGCCACCGTGACCGAGGCCTAGATTATGGCCGAGCTCGTGCATGAGCGTGGTGGCCTGGAAGTTGATCAGTTTGTTTAGATCACCGGCCGCACTCAGTCCCCAGTTCCCTAGGGTGACAATAATGTCATTGCCCTCCAGTTCGGCCAGACCTGAGGAGCCTGCAGAACCGTCTAGAATTTGCGAATTGGCAAAGATCAGATAATGAAAAAATTGCAGGCGAGCGTAATTAAAGTAGGCGGCCTTGTAGTCATAGAAATCGGCCCGGCCATCGACGGGTGAAAAAGAGATGCCATTGGCCAGGGGCACCTGTTGACCGCCGCCCAGATCGAAATCGAGCGGGTCCAAATTGCCACTGTCTTGATCGTATAGATCGCCAACATCGAAGTGGATGGCGATATTATGGGGCGCAAAAGCCGCGACAACGCTGTCGAGCGCCTCCTTGCGCGGTGTAACGCCCTCATCGATGGAGTTCATATAGTCAATTTCAATAAAGATATCGGTGACCCCTGGCCGAGCACCCCAATCATACAGCGGCATGCCGGCGAAGGTTTTGCCGGCCGCCTCATTGCAATCTGGGATCATATCGAAATCGGCATCGGTGGCACATTCAACATCGTTCACTGAGCCGAATGTGCCAGGATTGAAGGCCGTCCAGTCGGCCGCGCTATTGCTATCGTTGTGGTTGGCATCACGACCGATCGATTGACCGAAGGAGCTGGTGCTTGAGATCAGCGTCGCCTTGTCTCCGCTCCAGGCGGTGGCATCGGTCGGGCCATAATTCTGCCCGAACTCGACGTAGTCAATGGTGGCGCCGCTGCCAACGTGGATCAGTTCGATATAACCATCGGCCGTCCAATAAGGGAACTCGGAGCCATTCTTGATATAGACCACTTGGTTGTTGTCCGCATAGGTCCCAGTGGCATGTTGACTGCGCACAACGACATAATGTCCTGGTAATAGATTCTGACTGGGTAGCGCGAAGTGGGTCCCCGATGACAGTAAAGCCGGATATGAAATACTGCGAAAACTGTACTCAGCCAGATCGATAGCGGTCCCGGTTGCGTTGTAGAGTTCGAACCAGCGTAGGGTATTAGAGTAATAGCTAGAGCCCACCTCATTGATTATCAGGTAAGCGTTTAGCGTGGCAAAGCCCTGTTCAACGGTGGCGATGGCGGTGCCAAAGGTGTTGGTTAGGGCATCGGTCGCCCGCACCTTGTAAGTGGTTTTTTCAGCTAGGGTTAGAGTCGGGGCAACCGTTACGGTTCGTGCCAAATCGCTAATCGTCGGGCCGGTCAGCGCTAGGCAAGTGGAGAAGTTGTCGGCCGATAATTGAATGCTACCGCTGCACACCCCGGCGCTGTTTTGCACGGTGATCGTTTCGCTGTCCAACGGATCATCGCTGCTTAACACCAGGTCGCTGGCTATGGCCACATTGGCCGCGGCATCGAGCGGGGTAAAGCTCACCACGGGGGGCGTACCATCGGCAAAGGCGAGACTGATCACAGCGCTTACGGTTGAGGTACTGTCGCTCAGTTGTACGGTAAAGCTGTCTCCGCTGAGCGCATCGGCCGATGTTAGGGCGTAATCGAAGGCCCCGGTATCCGCATCGGTGATGGTCACACTGCCGTGCGCCCCTTGAGCGGTCACAATGAGAGTAAAGGAACTGGAATCGGTATCGCTAAAGCTAATGGTGTCTTGCACCGTCGCGGCAAAGGCCAGGTCGGACAGGGTCTGGTCGGCCATGGTCGGCGCTAACTGGGTCGGCGAACTAACCGACTCCACTATGGTAACCTTCGGGCTGCAGGCTATTGCCAGCAAGCCCAGAGCAACAATCAGAGGCGGTCGCACAAATGAAAGCACTGCACCCATAATTACATCCGCCTTGTTATGTCATTAAAATCCAGAACACATTCTTTAGCACAGTCTGCTTAGGTTCAGTGGTTTACCTGCTGGGTCACATACAGAGCCAGTGCCTGAGTGACCAAAATATGATCGTCTAGCTGGGCCAAACCGGACACGGTGACCG
>NZ_CEYAVF010000046.1:0-2863 GCF_982785585.1 Reinekea sp.
CCATTCAACCACAGATGCACCCAGATACTGGCGAAATAGCCGAGCATGATCACCGGCGACCAGCGCAAATGACTGAAGAAGGTGTAGCTGCCTCGAGCCTGACCCATCAGGGCGACACCCGCGGCGGAGCCGATGGACAGCATCGATCCACCGACACCGGCGGTCAGCGTGACCAGCAACCATTGGCTGTGGGACATTTCCGGATTCATCGTCAGTACGGCAAACATGACCGGAATATTGTCGACGATGGCCGACATAAAACCGACCAATATATTGGCGTAAGTTGGCCCCAGGCCGACATAAACACTTTCCGAGACCAGCGCCAGGTAGCCGATAAAGCCCAAACCACCGACCGACATAATGACACCATAGAAGAAAAATAGCGTATCCCACTCCGACTGAGCCACCTTGGCAAAGACATCGAATTCATAGGGGTCTTCGATCTTATCGCTCGGTGGGTTGAGTTCACTGACGCGCCAGTTGCGTGAACGACGGCTCAGGTAATAACCAAACATTTTCAAATAGCCCAGACCGAACATCATGCCGTAGACCGGCGGGATATGGAAAAAGTTATGAAAGCTCACCGCGGTGATAATAGTCAGAATAAACAGACCTACTATCACTAAACCACCCGGCAGCATGATATCACTGACATCATGACTCGGGGCGGGCTTGGCCGGCGTGCCGATCGGCAACGAAAAATGCATGATCGCAGCGGGAATAACAAAGTTAACCACGGACGGAATAAAGAGCGCGAAGAACTCACCAAACTCCAGCATACCCTTTTGCCACACCATCAATGTGGTGATGTCACCGAAGGGGCTAAAAGCACCGCCGGCATTGGCGGCAACGACTATATTGATACAGGATAGGCCAATAAATTTCGGATTGTCTTGGCCCACGGCCATAACCACGGCACACATAATCAGGGCCGTGGTCAGGTTGTCGGCGACGGGCGAAATGAAGAAGGCCAAGATGCCGGTGAGCCAAAACAGCTGCCGATAACTAAAGCCCTTATCAATCAACCAACCGCGCAGGGCTTGAAACACACCGCGCTGCATCATGGCATTGATATAGGTCATGGCGACTAATAAGAAGAAGAACAACTCCGCGTATTCCAAGAAGTTATGCTGAATACCTTCCTTGATGGCGCCACCGGCGTGGTCGTTCATGTAGGCAACGGCAATAAGAATCCAAATCAGACCCGCTGAAATCATCACCGGCTTGGATTTGGGCAAATGCAACTGCTCTTCAAAAATCACTAACAGATAGGCTACTACGAACACGAACATGGCCGCATAGCCGGCCCAATGATGAGTCAGGTTAATGGTCTCGGCCATGCCCTCATTGGCCAACGCGGCGACGGACAGCAGCAGAGTTGAGAGTAAAACAAGTAACGCTTTCATTGAACATTTTCTCCAGTACACGCACGGACGACGATCCTCTAATGGCTCGACAGGTCTGGCGCTTTTCGATTACAAAAAATCCAACAGTTCGTTGGGCTTCTATCTAAAAAAAGGGGTCCTACTGGCAATATGCTCTATTGCCTTAGCGCCGCTAGGCGGGCTTCTGCCCCGGCATCGCCTCGGTTGACGCGTTTAACACCCATCTGGTAGCGGTAGCTAAACAGGTCGAACCAGGCATGCAGCAGGGCTGAATTAGCCGTTTCGCCTAACTCGGACAACAGCATGGCGGCAACCTCCGCGGTCGCCAGTTGCACTTCTTTGGCGGCCTTTCGCACCTGATAACGCGACGGCGCCTCAGGGGTCACCGACCATACTGGAAAACCGTCCAAATATGGACTCTTTCGGAACATTTTTTTTGCTTCACGCCAAGAACCATCCAACAAGATAAACAGCGGTCGCCGGCCGGCCAAATCTAGGGCCTCGGGTTGGCAGAGTTCGCGCTCGGGCGTGGCATATTCCTGCGGAAACACCACTATCGGCCGCCAGATCGGATCCTTTAGCAATGCCAGCAAAGCCGGCTCTGCCTCGGTCCGCTGCCAGATATAGGCGAAGGTGTCGGAGAACAGATCTGCGATCAGTCGGCCACTGTTGGAGGGTTTTAACACCTCATCGTCGTAATAGAGTAATAAAAATGCCGCGTTGGATGGGGCCGATGGCCGCAGGGTACAGATACAGAACTGGCGATCGATCCGGCACTGGTCACAGCGCTGCACTCGACCGCCACGGGCCGTAAAGGCCTTAGTGGAGCGGGCCAGACGCATTTCAAATAGCTGCTGAACAGCGTGTTTCACCACTTTCGCCTCGCGCGCAGAACCGACAGAGGGTCTCAACTTGGCTAACAGAGCGTACTCAGGCAGACAAGGAGGCCTATAGAACTTAAGACGCCTGCCAAACTAGAGGCATCTATTAAACCGAATGCATCTCTTAAACCGAAGGCAACTGCTAAACTCAGAGCAATAGCGGCTAATCGAATTATGTTCAGACTAAAAAAGGGGTATTACAGGGGTATAACAGTGGTGCGCCCGGAGAGATTCGAACTCCCGACCAAGTGGTTCGAAGCCACCTACTCTATCCAGCTGAGCTACGGGCGCACATTGGATGTTCTGCTTGAGAACGGCGCCCATTGTAATCGCCGCTTTAATCGGCGTCCAGTGTTGTGGCACAAATTAAGGTATAAATATTTGATTTAGCAGGACTTTTCAGTTTTAGCCCGAGACTCACAAAAGCTCGCTGATAGCCTATGAGAAGTTCCCCAGGGCCCGTTTGAACTTCATTCTCGGCTGCACGCTCACCGCTTTTTGCTGGGTGTATAAATAATTAAGCGCACCGCGATAGACTGGCTTATCAAAATGTTCAGGCATGTAATCTTCTAATTTACCAACATTCATCGGTTGCTG
>NZ_CEYAVF010000046.1:2963-11053 GCF_982785585.1 Reinekea sp.
CTCATGCCCGGCGATAACATGTCTGAATCGCTGCGATCGTACAAATTATCGTCGTACACGGATATAACGCCTATCTCTGGCACCCAATATAGATAAGCGTCAGTCTTGATGCCGTCAATAACCTGTTCAAACCATGGACTGCTGAGCATTTTTCCCTACCTAAATTGACTCACTAATAGCCTTAGGTTACGTATATCAACGCTGAACGGATTGCTGAGTCATTGCTTGGTGCGGATCAAGGCCTGTTCGATCAAGGCCTTAAGCTGCATCGGCCGAACCGGCTTTTTCAACAGATAGAAGCCACTGCTCTTGGTGGCCAGACGGACGGCGTCGTTATAATCGGCGGTGATGATGATCACCGGGGTCTCCTTGAGCCAAGCCTTTTTCCACGACGAGACCACATTGAGACCGGTCTGGGCATCATCGAGATGGTAATCGATGATCACCAGATCCGGGAGATGCGCCTCGATCAGGCTATCGGCCGCCGCTTCGTTGAGCGCGACATCAACGGTATAGCCCCATTCGCCGATCAGACTCTTCATACCCTCGATAATCATCTTTTCGTTATCAACACAGAGGATGCGCGAGGCATTCTGTCGGTTGTTGTCGAGTTCGATCACCTTGGCTTGGGGCGCGGGCTTCTTACCGACCGGCACCGACAGTCGGAAGCAACTGCCCTTACCCAGTTCGGATTGAATACTGATGGGATGGTCCAGTAATAAGGACATGCGCTTGACGATGGCCAGGCCCAGGCCCAAGCCTTTTTCGATCGAGACGATTTCCGGCACCCGGTAAAACTCATCGAAGATGGCCTTAGACTGGAAGGTGGTCAAACCCGGACCGGTATCCCAGATCTCGATGCAGCACAGGTTACCGCGCCGTCGGGCGCCGACCAGCACCTTGCCACGCAGACTATATTTGATCGCATTGCTGATCAGGTTTTGCAAAATCCGGCGCAGTAGGCGGCCATCGGTGCGCAGATAGATCGAACAGTCGACCACCTTGAGCCGCACCTCCCGTTCCTCGGCGATCACGCCAAATTCCACGCTCAACGAGCGCAACATGTCATACAGGGAGATGGTCGCGATCGACGGCTTAATAATGTCCGAATCGAGTTTGGAGATCTCAAGCAACTCGTTCAATAGGTTTTCCGCCGAGTGCAACGACTGCTCAATCTGATTACCGAGGCGAATCAGCGCCGGATCGCCATTGTTGCGCTTTAACTTAGCCTGCAAGCTGGCCGAGAACAGGGCCGCCGAATTAAGCGGTTGAACCAGATCGTGACCGGCCGCGGCGAGAAAGCGGACCTTGTTCTTATTGGCCTTTTCCAGCTCGACATTGGACAGCTGCAGTGCCGCGGTGCGTCGATTAACCGTCTCCTCGAGCCGGTCGTTACTCAGTCGCAGTTGATCCTCAATTTGCCGGCGCTCGGTGATATCGGTATAGACCGTGATATAGCCGCCATCGGCCATCGGTCGACCCTGGATTTCCAGGAAGGTGCCATTGGGGCGCTTACGCTCGTACTTATAGGGTACGCCAGAATGCAGATGGCCCAAGCGCTTGTCGACCAATGGCCCGACCAGACCGGGGCCGCACTCGCCAATAAAGGCATTGTGGCGGATCAGATCTTCCACCGGCCGGCCGATCGACAAGAGCTCCTCCGGGTATTCGAACATCTGCTGATAGGTTTGGTTCCAGGCCACTATATTGAGCTCGTGATCGACGATACTCAGGCCCTGATTGATCGACTGCAGGGCCGAGTTCAGCAAATCTCGGTTGAATTTCAAGACCTGAGAGGCCTCATCGACGATGCTGTTAACGTCGCGCCAGGTCATGCCCTGCTTTTCTTCGATCTGCTCAAACAGCAAGCGTGCCGCCGGAGCACCTAAGATCGACGCCAGGGTGCGTTCGGCCTGATGCAGCAGCTCATTGTCGGCATCATCATCGACCAGGAGGCGGCCGTTTAACGGGTTCACATAGACGTCGAACAGCAGCTGGAGCTTTTCCTTATTGATAAACTTGCCCATCAGGGCGTGTAAGTCCCCGACACTGATATGGCGCGTTTGCGAGACCACCTTGACCTCATTGCTGGAGTGATGCACGTAGCGCGACGCTTGCAGCCGGTCTTTTAACGACTCGTGACCGTAAGCCGAGCCCAACAGCAAGCCCAAGACATTGAGCGCCAGGCTCCAGGCGGTGCCGTGCACCACTGGGTCCAGGCCCGTCAGACCAAACAGGGCATAGGGATTGAAGATCGACAGCTCGAACAGGGCATCGGCAATCACCTCCGGAATAATGCCGGCTCGGGCAAAGAGCGGCAGCAACAGGGTATAAAACCAGGCGATAAAGCCCAATGACAGGCCCCAGATGGCCCCGGTTCGATTAACCCCGGTCCAAAACAGGCCCAGTACCAGGGCCGGCACAAATTGCGCGACCGCGACAAAGGAGATCAGGCCGATGGCAATCAGACCCTCGTATTCGACGATCAGGCGGTAATAGAAGAAGGCGCTGACGACAATCATCAGAATGCCGACACGACGCAGATGCAAGACATTGCGCCCCATGTTTTCCGAGTCGGCGCGCCACCATTTCAGGCGAATCAGCAGCGGCAGCATGATCTCATTCGACAACATGGTACTGAGCGCCACCGTCGCCACGATCACCATCGAGGTCGCCGCCGACATGCCACCGAGAAACGCCAGGATGGCCAGATCATCGCGGCCCAGCGACAGCGGGAGCTTAAGAATGAGGTATTCCAGATCGGCCGTATTGGTGGAGAAATGCAGCATACCGACCAAGGCCAGGGGCACGATAAACAGATTCAATATCAGCAGATAGAGTGGAAATACCCAACGCGCCTTGAGGATATCGCGCTCAGTCTGATATTCCACCACCGCAACGTGAAACTGACGCGGTAAGGCGAAGATACCCATCACCCCGAGCAATACTTGCGTGGTGTAGATATAGGTCTTATCAAAGCCGCCGATCATCACAGCCGTTTTGGGGGAATTGAGGGTGTCGGTTAAGACCTGCACCATACCACCCCCAACCACATTGATGGCCCACACGCTGATCAACAAAAATACCAGCAACTTGACCACCGCCTCAAAGGCAATGGCCAACATCATGCCCGGATGATGTTCCGAGGTGTCCAGATGGCGAGTGCCAAAGAGAATCGCAAAGCCGGCCATAACCAGCGAGACGTAGAGCGCCGAATCGCTAAACCAGGCATCGGACTGCCATTGCGTGCCGGAGACTATATCAAAGCTGACCGAGACCGCCTTAAGCTGCAAGGCGACATAGGGGATCACCCCAATCAGGCTGATTGACGCGGCCAGGACCGAGACCGCGCGACTGTGGCCATAGCGGCTGGCGATAAAATCGGAAATGGTGGTGACATTCTCCTGCTTGGCGACCCGAATCAGTTTGCGCCAAAAAGCAAAGCCAAACACGAACAGCAAGATGGTGCCGATATGCGAGGGGGAGAAATACCAGCCGTTGGCGGCAAACTGCTGCGTGGCGCCATAGTAGGTCCAGCTGGTACAGAACACCGTCAACGACAGGCTATAGACCCAAGGGTGCCAGCGCGCCGGAATGGGCCGACGGTCGCCCAGCAAGGCAATGCCAAACAGCAAGGCGATGTAGAGCAGGGATATGGTGATGAAAAAGGGCAGAGTCAGCATCGGGGGGTTCGATCTCAGATACATTAGTGGAACACAAAAACGGGCCCTACGGCCCTGCCCTACCTTACCGGAGCGCCGATTGCTCGGCTATGTTTTCTTTTTGCAGACCAGACTAGTCGGCCAGCAGGATGCGCCGGTATTCATCGCGCACATCCATCTTGCGTAACTTGCCGGTGCCGGTATGGGGTAAGGACTCCACCACCACGATGCGATCGGGCAACCACCACTTGGCGACCCGTTGCTGCAACATGGCACGCAGGGCGGCCTCATCATAATCTTGACCGGCGCGCAGGGTGATCAGCATCACCGGCCGCTCATCCCATTTCTCGTGCAGGGCGGCAATCACACAGGCCTCGTTGACGGCGGGATAGTCCAGCGCGGCATTTTCCAATTCCACCGAGCTGATCCATTCGCCGCCCGACTTGATGACATCCTTGGTGCGGTCGACCACGCTCATATAGCCTTGGGCATTGATCACGGCGATATCGCCGGTAATAAACCAGCCATCGACAAAGCTGTCGGCGCCCTCGCCCTTGAAGTACGACGCCAACACCCAAGGCCCGCGCACGCGCAGCTCGCCGCGGGTGACCCCGTCGTGCGCCAAGACACGCCCGGCGGCATCAAAGATTTCAATCTCGACACCGAAGATCGGTTTGCCGGCCGAGGCTTGCAGCGCATAACAGTCCTCATCGGAGAGCTGATCCATCTGCGGGGTCAGGTTGGCCGTGGTCGCCAGCGGCGAGGTTTCGGTCATGCCCCAGATGCCCATCCAGTAAACGTCATAGAGTTCGGCATAGCTCTTGACCATGGCCGTGGGCGAGGCGGCACCGCCGACCCCGACAATGGCCAAGGACTCGATGCTCTTACCGCTTTGTTGCAAGTAATTGTGCAGGTTCAACCAGACCGTGGGCACGCCATAGGATTGATTGACCTGTTCGGTCTCAATAAGCTTTTGTAGGTTTTCGCCGGTTAAGGCACAGCCCGGAAACACCAGCTTGGCACCATAGATCGGCGCCGAGAAGGGAATGCCCCAGGCGACCACGTGATACATCGGTACCACCGGCATGACCACCGACCATTCGTCAAAATCCAAGGCCTGACTGCCACCGCTGAGAATGGCGTGCTGCACCATCGAGCCCTGGGTATAGAGCACGCCCTTGGGGTTGCCCGTGGTGCCACTGGTGTAGCACAGGCCACAGGGGGTATTGGCCGGCAAGGACGGCCAGACTGCCTCATCGGACTGGGCGGCGATCAGTGTCTCATAACATTCCAGACTGAGCGGGCTCGACTGCGGCATCTGCTCGGCCGCACACAGGACGATCAGCCGAGTGACGCTGGGAATCTTATCGGCCAAGGCTTCTAGAATGGGCAACAGTTCCGGGTCGACGAAGATCCAGCGATCTTCGGCGTGATTGATAATATATTGCAGCTGCTCGACAAAGAGCCGCGCATTGAGGGTGTGCACCACCAGGCCCTGGCCGGTAATGCCATAGTAAAGTTCAAAGTGACGATAATGATTGACCGCCAGGGTCGCAATCCGATCCCCCGGACTCAGGTTCGCCGAGGCGAGGAAATTGGCCACACGACAGGCGCGCTTATAGGCATCGGCATAGGTATAGCGATGCACGCTCAGATCGGCGAGCATCGACACGATCTCTTGTTCCGGGTAGCGCAGCGCAGCCGACTTGAGAATATCGCTGGTGTTCAACGGGAAGGTCATCATAGGCTCGGACATGGCGTAGGGCTCCAAAAGTTCTTATTATTGTGCAGATCAGTGTAGCGACCCGGCGTTTCTCGGCCTATCGGACGTTAGTATAACAGCTGGCAAGCCTAGCCCGCTGCGAGCGCACGCAATGCCTCGCCTCAAGCACCCAGATCGGCGACCTTTTTTTCCAACCACTGATCAAACATCGACGCCGGCATGGCGCCGGCTTGCCGGTCCACCACCGCCCCGCGGTGAAACAGGAGCAGGCTTGGAATAGAGCGGATGCCATAGGTCTGCGACAGGCCCGGAGCACTGTCGGCGTCGACCTTGACAAAGCGGACCCTGGGCTCCCAACTCGCCGCGGCCTGTTCGAAGATCGGGCCAAACTGCACACAGGGACCGCACCAGCTGGCCCAAAAATCGACCACCACCGGCAAATCGGTTTTGAGCACCACCTTGGCAAAGTTCTGCTCCGTCACCGCCACCGGCCGAAAGGAAAACAGCGGCGCTTTGCAGCGGCCGCAGGTCGCCTTATCCATAAGCCGTTCTTTCGGCACTCTATTGAGGGTGGTACAGGCGGCGCAGCTGATATTGAGCATGGTCATGAGCTCCTTAGATTTGGTTCATTTTAAACTGGGGGCATCGATTCGATTTAACCCCCCTATTCAATTAGCCCTGTCTTATGCGCCCTGCCGGATTGGCAGGGCGCATAAGCGGCAGACTAGCGCTCCAAACAGATGGCCGTGCCCTCGCCGCCACCGATACACAAGGCCGCGATGCCGCGCTTTTTATCCAGGCGGATCATATTGTGCAACAGGGTGACCACGATGCGCGCCCCCGAGCAGCCCAATGGATGGCCCAGGGCACAGGCGCCGCCACTGATATTGGTAATCTCATGGCTAAAGCCCATGTCCGCCATACCCATCATGGTAACCATGGCAAAGGCTTCGTTGATTTCCGCCAATTCGATATCGTCGGCAAACCATTGGGCGTTGGCCAGAGCCTTGGTCATGGCACCGATCGGGGCGCAAGTGAATTCGCTCGGCGCCTGGGCATGACTGGCGTAGCCCTTGATGGTCGCCAATATCGGTAAATCGAGGGCCACGGCTCGGGCTCGATTCATGACCACCAAAGCCGCGGCGCCATCGCTGATCGAGCTGGCATTGGCGGCCGTGATGGTGCCGGTCTTGGTAAAGGCGGGGCGTAACTGGGGGATCTTGTCCGGACGTGCCAGCGCCGGCTGCTCATCGGTATCGACTCGAACCTCGCCGGCTCGAGTGGTCAGGGTCACCGGGGCAATTTCGGCGGCAAAGTGGCCTTCGGCGATGGCGCGCTGCGCTCGGGTTAGGCTTTCTAGCGCAAAGTTGTCCATCTGCTCGCGGCTGATCTGCCGGTCATCGGCGGTGCCCTGGGCGTGCACGCCCATGGCACTGCCATCGAAGGCATCTTCCAAGCCGTCTAAAAACATATGGTCATAGACCGTCTGATGGCCCATGCGATAACCGGCGCGCGCTTTGTCGAGCATAAAGGGGGCGTTGGACATCGATTCCATGCCACCGGCCACGGCCGATTGGATCGCACCGGTGCGGATCTGGTCCGCCGCCAGCATCAGGCTCTTCATCCCAGAACCACAGACCTTATTGACCGTGGTGGTCGGAACCGAGTCGGGAATGCCCGCCTTGATCGCGGCCTGGCGGGCCGGGGCCTGCTTTAAGCCGGCCGGCAAGACACAGCCCATATAGACTTCATCGGGCTCGCCGGCGGAGAGCCCGATACTGGCCAAGCTGGCCGCAATCGCCTGGGCGCCCAATTCGGTCGCCGTTAAGGGACTCAGAATGCCCTGAAAGCCCCCCATGGGGGTACGTTTGGCGGCAACGATAACGACTTCGATCATACTGAAATTCACTCCTGTGATTAGTGGTTTTAAGCCAAGTTCTGACCGGGTTTTAGCCCACCAGGCTAAGGTGGCAATGCTAGAGCCGCAAAGCGGCATCGACTTCTAGGGTGCGGCCGGAGTAATAATCGTTTTCAAAAATAAAGCTTACCGCCTGGGCGATATGGTCCGGCTGACCCCAATGCCCCAAGGGCACCATGGCGCTGACCCGCTCCTTGGCCGCGTCTTTCATACTCGCGGTCATCTCAGTGGCAATAAAGCCCGGCGCGACATCGGCGACCCGAATGTTATAGCGCGCCAGTTCCTTGGCCCAAGTCACGCTAAGCGCAGACACCCCGGCCTTGGCGGCACTGTAATTGGACTGACCGAGATTGCCAGCGCGCGAGATGGAACTGATATTGACGATCACGCCCGACGTTTTAGCGCTGACCATCCAGGCCGCCGCGTCACGGCCGCAGAGGAAGACACCGGTCAGGTTGACATCGATCACCGACTGCCAGTGCGCCAAGGACATTTTGGTCAATTCACCGTCTTTGACTCGGACTAAGAGCCCATCACGCAAAATACCGGCGTTGTTGACCAGACCGTCGAGCTGGCCATGATCGGCCTGCATTTGCTGAAAGAGCTGCGCCACCGAGGCTTCATCGGCGACATTGGCGCTATAGCCATAGGCGACTCCGGTTGCAGACAGGGTTGCCACCGCCTGGCGCACGCCCTCGTCATCAATATCGATCACCGACACCACGGCACCCTTGGCCTGCAAGGCCTGTGCGATGGCAAAACCCAAGCCGCGCGCGGCGCCGGTGAT
>NZ_CEYAVF010000046.1:11153-15850 GCF_982785585.1 Reinekea sp.
GCCTAGGCGATCGGTGGCGTCGCTAACACGGCGTTCAGTTCGTCAATGGGCACCGATTCCACCCGGTCATAGGCCCAGTCGGCGCGCGGCAACTTATCGATCAGCTTGGCCTGCACACCTAAGACAAACTCCGGATACGCGCAGGCATTGGCGCCGGTCACCAGCTCTTGCACCAGTACTTCGGCCCGCGTTTTACCGCGCTGACGGCTAAAGTGCTGCCAGGTCAGGGCTATCGACCAGGCCGAGCCGGTGGCCCAACTGTCGATGGCGCGCGCAAAGGGCTCAAGCTGACTGTTCTGTTCGGCAATCACCAGCCAATCACTCAGGGTGCCGGTCTTCGGCAAGAGCTGCAGGGCGCTGTGCCACTGCTGATAGAGCGGCTCGATGCGCGGATCGACCGACAGTATATCCAGTTCACTCGGCGCCAAGCCCGCGCTCAACTGCTGTTGCAATGACTGGGCATAGTCGTGCGTGATCAGGCCATCGACAAAACCGAGCGCCAGTGCCTCGGCGGCGCTGAGCGTGATGCCACTGATCGCCAAAAAGGTCCCCAGGCGCCAGTCGCCCTGTTGCAGAAAATGCGCCGCGCCGACATCTGGGTACAGACCGATCTGAATTTCCGGCATGGCAAAGGTTGCGCTGTCGCTGCACAGCTTCAGGTTGGCACCGGCAAACAGGCCCCAACCGCCGCCGAAGGTAATGCCTTCGGCAAAGACCACTATTGGCTTCGGGCTCTGTTCGATAAGCAGGTCAATGGCGTATTCCAGCTCGAAATACTCAGTCGCCAGCTGGCGCTTGGCATCGTCCGTGGGCTCATCGATCAGCGCCAGGGCTAAGGCCTTAACGTCGCCACCGGCACAGAATGCGCGCGCGGCTTGGCTATCGAGCCAAATGGTTTTGACCTCAGGGTCGGCAAATCCGGCGGCCAGGGCCGCGTCGAGTTGCTTGAGCAGGTCCAGATTCAAGGCATTTAAGGCCTTGGGACGATCCAAACGGATCTGCCACAGGGCGCCGGTCTTGTGTGTGCTTAAGAGTTGATCTGTCATGGGGCCCAACCTTATCTCATTTGGTCGTGAGTTCTATAGTGCCTTGGTCGCATTCAACCCGTCGTGCCGTGACCGACCCAGACCGCTGGCACGGCGGATTGGGGATGGCGTCAAATCGAGACGGCCTGGCCATCACGCTGCTGCTGTTGATGCCACATGCCGGCAAAGACCCCGTCTTGCGCCAGCAACTCATTAAAGCGACCTTGCTCGGCAATCTGGCCGTCCTGCATCACGACGATAACATCGGCATCGATAATGGTCGACAATCGATGGGCGATCACCACCGTGGTGCGATTTTGCGCCACCTCATTCATGGCGGTCAAGATTGCCTGTTCGGAATGAGAATCGAGCGCCGAGGTGGCCTCATCAAAAATCAGAATCGGCGGGTTCTTGAGCAACACTCGGGCAATGGCGATGCGCTGCTTCTCGCCGCCGGAGACCTTAAGACCGCGCTCACCGACCCGGGTATGTTCCTTATCGGGTAAGGACAGAATAAAGGCTTCCAGATGGGCCATACGAATGGCGTGCCAGACTTGCTCATCGCTGGCATCGGGTAGGCCATAACGGACGTTGTTGAAGATGGTATCGTTGAACAACACCGTGTCCTGCGGCACCACGCCGATGGCCCGGCGCAACGACAGCTGACTGACCGCCTGACAATTCTGACCGTCGAACAGGATGGCACCGCTGTCGGTATCGTAAAAACGGAACAGTAAGCGCGCCAGGGTCGACTTGCCCGCCCCACTGCCACCGACCAGGGCCACCTTAGTGCCCGGCGCAATCTCGAGATTAATACCCTTGAGAATCTCCCGCTCCGGATGATAACCAAAACGCACATCCTTGAGCGAGATGGCGCCCGGTCCCATGCTCAGCTCGGCCACGCCCGGCGCATCGATAATGCGCGGCTTCTTATCGAGCAGGCCAAAGAGTTTTTCAATATCGGTCAGCGCACGGCGAATTTCTCGATAAACAAAGCCGAGAAAATTCAGCGGCAGGAATATCTGAATGGTGTAGGCGTTGATCATCACCAGATCGCCGATGCTGATGGTGCCGGCGACCACATCCTGGGCCGCCATGACCATCATAAAAGTAAGCGCCACGGCAATAATGGCGGCCTGACCGGTGTTGAGGGCCAGTAACGACATGCGGTTCTTGAGTCGCGCGGTTTCCCAGACGGCGAGATTTTTATCGTACTCTCGGGCCTCCCAGGCCTCGTTACCGAAGTACTTGACCGTTTCAAAATTCAATAACGAGTCGATCGCGCGCGTACTGGTCTGGCTGTCGAGGCTGTTGGCTTCGCGGATAAACTTGTTGCGCCATTCGGTGGTCAGCACGGTAAAGAAGATAAAGGTCACCACGGCGAACAGGGTAATCACCGCATACCAAACATTAAAGGCCACCACCAGAATGGCGGTCACCATGCCCAGTTCAAGCAAAGTCGGCACTATATTGAACACCAAGAAGCGCAATAAGAAATGGATGCCGCTGGTGCCGCGCTCTATATCGCGGCTGATACCGCCGGTTTGCCGACTCAGGTGAAACTCCAGGTCCATCTGGTGCAAGTGCTCAAAGACCTGCAATGAGGCCAAGCGCGTCGCGCGCTCGGTAACCCGAGAGAAGATGGCATCGCGAATCTCCGAAAAGGCCACCGACCCGAAGCGGAAAAAACCGTAGGCGAACAGATACAGAAAGGGCACCGCAATCAGCTGGCTCTGCGCGCTATCGAGCCCGTCGACTATATGCTTCATGGTCCAGGGCATGGCCACCCAAACCAGCTTGGCAAGCACCAAAAACACCAGCGACAGGCCGACTCGCCCCTTAAAGGCCCATAGATAAGGCCAGAGGGAACGCAGGACCAAACCTAGATCGAGTGGTTTTACCTTATCTGAGGGTTCTGAACCACCCGAATGACCGTGCATCTACTTCTCCAATGGATTGAATGGCTGTGATTGTTTACCCGGGCCTTATCGCGACGGCAACTATTGGCGCGGCAGGACCGTTAATACAGGTTATTTATGGATCTCTTAACGCCAGCCGAAGCGCACCAACCATTGGCGCCAGAGTTCGGTCAGCGGTGCTTGTACCTCGAGCCAACGGTCGGTGACCGGGTGCTGAAAGCCGATACTCACCGCCCGTAATGCCAACGAGGTCACCCCCAGCTCGGCCAAGGCCACCTTATTATGGTGGCGGCAGCCGTGCTTGGTATCGCCCAAGATCGGATGGCGAATATGCTTTAAATGCCGCCGTATCTGATGTTTACGGCCGGTGTGGGGGCTGCAGACCACCCAAGAATAACGGCTCTGAGCATAGCGACTGACCGGCAAGGCCAATTCCGCACAGCCCTGACGGCGAAAATCGGTTTGGGCCGACTGGGCTTCCGGCGCTTTGGCGGCGAACTTATCGCCGATCTTATCCAACTGCTCGGTCAGGGCATAGTCCACGGCCAATTGTTCGGGCACAAAACCGCGGCAGATGGCCCAATAGGTTTTTTGCACCGACTGAGCGCGAAACTGCTCGGCCAGGTGCCGCGCGACCGTATCGGTTTTGGCAATAATCACCAGGCCGCTGGTCGGGCGGTCGAGCCGATGCACGGTATGCACCTTGCCGAACTGATTCTGGCCGGCCAAATAGGTCTTCACCCGGCGGGCCAGCGTGTCAGTCTCGTGTCGATCCAGCCAAGAAGGGTGCATCAGCAGGCCTGGCGGCTTATCGACCACCAAAAGCCACTCGTCTTCAAAGATTACCTCTAACTCGGGTATCATGCGCTGGGGTCCGCATCCAGGTCGATGCTTTCGCCTTCCTGTGCATCCTCGTCGGGGCCATCTTCATCGCCTTCGACCAGCTCGGTAATGGACGGCTCGCCACACACTGCACACTGCCCTTCGATAAAGATCCGCTCCAAGAGCTCGTATTCGACCGGATGCACCATGCCCAAGTCAATTTCTCGGCAGGTGTTACACCAGGTATTGTGCAGGAAATCGGCCTGTTCGTCGGGGTCTCGGGCGAAAAAATCCCGGCTGATGCGCTCATCACTGTCGGACATAGGGACGTTGCTCTAAAATTTGCCGGTATCTTAGCACAGCCCGGTCGATCCGCCTGCAGCGGCTGAGCTCGGTCAGCGCTAGAAGCCCCGCCCGATTCGTGCGATCATCCGCCTTTATTCAATCTAACAGCCTGCCTGCCCATGAATATCCCAACCTTTATCGCTTTTGAAGTCACCGATGTCGAAACTGGCTACCCCTATGCCATCGCCTGGTCCCTGCCCGACGGCCAATACAAGACCGTACTGGTGCGCCCGGAGGAAGACTGGCTGATCGACTTTGAAATGGGCCAATACAGCCCCGATGCACCGCCGCTGCAAGACTTGCTCGATAAGGGTGAGTCGGTCAAAGACATCCTAAAAGAATGGCAACACGACTTCGAGCGCGGCGAGCTCTACTGCCAAGACCCGATTCTGGCCCAATACTGCCTGGACCTGATGTTCAATGTGCTCGACAAGGAATGCGAATACGAGGTGGTATCGGAATACGACTGCTACGACAAGATCGATAGCTTCGATATAGACGACCAACGCCGCTGGATTATGGACACCGAGGGCCTCAACGCCACCCAGTGTGAGGATATGGTCCGGGCGATGATCTATGTTTATTC
>NZ_CEYAVF010000047.1:0-2817 GCF_982785585.1 Reinekea sp.
CTAAGGGATTAACCGCCTCAGGCAATCGCGGCGTGCTCGATTGCGGCTACAACCGCAGCGCCCAGCGCCAATGTATTGGCCTGGCCGCCCATATCGGGCGTCAGATGCTCGGCCTCACGCAACACGCTCTCCATAGCTTGCATCAGACTGTCATGCATCTCTGGCAAGCCCAGGTGTTGCATCATCATCGCGCCGGCCCAAATAGTACCCAGTGGGTTGGCAATGCCTTGCCCGGCTATATCCGGAGCCGAGCCGTGGACCGGTTCAAACATCGAGGGAAAGGTTTTTTCCGGGTTGATATTGGCCGAGGGTGCGATGGCAATGGTGCCGGTGCAGGCCGGGCCGAGATCGGACAGAATATCGCCAAACAGGTTGGAGCCAACTACGACATCAAAAAACTCCGGCATACGGACAAAGTTGGCGGTGAGAATATCGATGTGGAACTGATCGACGTTAACCTCCGGATACGACTGGGCGATCTCGGCCACTCGGCCATCCCAATAGGGCATGGAGTGATAGATACCATTGGACTTGGTCGCCGAACTCAGGTGTTTCTTCGCTCGGCTTTGCGCCAAGTCGAAGGCGTATTTGATAATGCGATCGGTGCCACGACGGGTGAACAGGCTTTGCTGAGAGACAATCTCGTGCTCAGTACCTTCGTACTGAATACCGCCAATCGACGAGTATTCGCCTTCCACGTTCTCCCGCACCACGTAAAAATCGATATCCCCCGGCTGTTTGCCGACCAAGGGGCACGGCACCCCCTCAAACAAGCGCACCGGGCGTAGGTTAACGTATTGATCGAACGCACGCCGGATCGGTAACAGCAGGCCCCACAGGGAAATATGGTCCGGTACCCCGGGAAAACCCACGGCGCCCAAATAGATGGCATCAAACTTACTCAGTTGTTCGATACCGTCTTCGGGCATCATGCGGCCGGTCTGATGATAGGTTTCACACGACCAGTCAAATTCTGTCCATTCGAACTCGACGCCATGCTTACGCCCCGCCGCCTCCAGGGCTCGCATCCCCACAGGGATCACTTCTTTACCAATGCCATCACCTGGGATTACCGCGATCTTTATCGTAGACATATTCAACTCCATGGCAGAACGTACAAAAAAAGCTTTAGGGTTATCAGCCGTCGATGGTAATACGAACACAAAGTGTGATTCAATTGCTTATATAGAATATTCAGGATTACAAATCGTGAGCCTACTACCCCCTCTAGATGATGTAAAAGTCTTTGTCACCGCGGCGCGCCTGGAGGGCTTCAGCGCCGCGGCGCAAGAGTTGGATGTCTCTCCGGCCTATATCAGCAAGCGGATTGGTTTGTTGGAGAAGACCCTGGGGGTAAAGCTGTTTCTCCGCTCGGCCCGGCATGTCCGCTTAACCGTAGAAGGCAAGATCGCGTTAGACGGCTCCGAACGCCTGCTGGATACCTTTGCCCAAATGCAGCTTGAAATTGGTCGCGAGCAACAGGTGCCCAAGGGTCGCATCCGCATCGCAACCAGCACGGGCTTTGGCTGTCAGTGTGTCGCACCGATCATTGCCGATCTGGTGGTGCAATACCCGGAACTGGAAATCGATTTGGAATTACTGGACCGTCCGATTGACCTGATCTCGGAAGGTTTCGATATCGAATTGCGCGTCGGCGGGGCTCTGGCGCAAAACCTGATCGCCAAACCGCTGGCGATTAACTACCGCGTCTTATGCGCCGCGCCGAGCTATTTGGAGCATGCGGGGGTTCCCAGGACGCTTCAAGACCTCAACCAACAGCGCTGCATTGGCATCCGAGAACGGGACCAAAGCTACGGTCGTTGGCGTCTTGAAACGGCCAAGGGGGCGGTCTCTATTCAGCTGGCGGCTGCGCTAATGACCAATAATGGTGAGGTGGCTAAACAATGGTGCTTGAGCGGCCAGGGCATTATGCTGCGCTCACTCTGGAACATTAAAGACGAACTGGCCAGCGGCGCGCTGGTGCGGATCTTACCGGACTATTGGCAGCCGGCGCATATCAATGCAATCTATCCGGCGCGCCTGGAAACCTCAGCCAAGCTGCGGGCTTGCGTCACCCATCTGGAAACCGAGCTGCACAAGTATGTCAGCCCGCTGATCTAAAACCGGCGCCGAAGCGCAGCGCCTAAAATCGCCGGGTGCAGGAATCACTGATGGCGGTTCAACATAGCTATGGCCGCTAATCGACGATAAACAACTTAGCGCCGCCAGTCGTGGACGAGCGATGCCCCTCCGCATTATCGGCAACTTGGTAGCTCATACCCGGACGGAGTATAAACTCACGGCCATCGTCGAGCAGGGTGTGCAGCTCGCCCGCCAAGCACAATAGAATATGCCCCTTGGAACACCAGTGATCCGCTAAATACCCGGCTGAATACTCCACCATACGCACCCTGAGATCGCCAAAGTGGCGTGTGCGCCAATAGGCTGCGCCGGTTTCACCGGGATGTTCGGTGGCGTCGACTTCACTCCAGTCTGTAGTACCAAACGGTAAATCATCAATCTTCATGGCTTATTCCCTGAGTCGTCCCGTTAGTCGATTCTGCTAAGATATAGACCCTTTGAGGCTGCTGCAAATAGGTTGTTCGGCTGAGGAAGGGTTGCCTGAATCCTTACAGACTCACCTCGGCGCTCTCACGATCGGCTCCCCGGCCATGCTGTTAGCCTTTGCTGCTAGGCCACAGGCGCTTGAGCCTAAGAATTCACTCTAAACCGGAGAGCATATTGGCGCCATCAGCAAGTCGATTGGCGTGTTTCGCGAGTGCATGGCGCTTACTACTGCCCTACACTGCATGCATC
>NZ_CEYAVF010000047.1:2917-14603 GCF_982785585.1 Reinekea sp.
AACCAACCAACCAACCAACCGCACATTAACAGCAAATTCAGGGGAGCATAACAATGTCAAATACAGCACTAATCACGGGCGCATCCGGTGGTATTGGCTTGGAGTTGGCGCGTATTCACGCGCAAAAGGGTGGCAACCTGATACTGGTGGCCCGCTCTGAAGCTAAACTGAACGCGTTAGCAGAGGAGTTAAGCGCGCAACATGGCATCAGCGTTACGGTGATCGTAGAAGACCTGGCGCAGCCGGAGTCGGCGCAGCGTATTTTCGATCAGACCGAAAAGCTGGGGCTGCAGGTCGACACCTTGATCAACAATGCCGGTTTTGGCGGCCATGGACTGTTTCATGAGCGCAGCCTGCTTGCCGAGCAGCAAATGATGCAAGTTAATATGATTTCTCTGACCAACCTGACCCACCACTATAGCCAAGGCATGGTGGCACGCAGGCAGGGTAAAATTCTCAACATTTCCTCCACGGCATCCTTTATGCCGGGCCCTCTACAGGCGGTCTATTATGCCAGCAAAGCCTTTGTCACCTCCTTTACCCAGGCCATCGCACAAGAAATGGCGGAGTTTAATGTCACCGCCACGGCCCTGTGTCCGGGCCCCGTCGCGACCGGCTTTGTCTCGGCCGGAAATCTCGAAGGCGTTGATATTTTTAAAAACGCCAAAACAGCGCGCTCGGTGGCGCAATGCGGCTATACAGCGATGGAGCAGGGTGAGTTGGTCGCGTTCAATGAAGCCGGCCTTAAGTTTGCGCTAAATTGGATTATCCCTCTGTTGCCGAGAAAAATATTGTTAAAAATTTCTCGCAAAGCGATGGAAAAAACGTCCTAACGTGGGCCAACTTAGATGAAGAGCGCGAGTAATTTTAAGGTATCTGCAGGCTGGAAAATCATCTTGCGCGATATGGAAATCGACAGTCAACTGGTGTTGGCCTATGCCAAATTACCGTGCGACCTTCTCAGCCTGGAACATGCCACGCTCAAGCCAATTGAATACTTTCGCTTTTGGCATGGCATTGAAATGGCGGCAGGTAAGCGACAGGTACCGTTATTGCTGGCCGCTGCTATTTCAGTCGAGGCCTTTGATCCGCCGGTCTTTGCCGCCATTTGCAGTCCGGATTTAAATACCGCCCTGGCCCGCATTAAACAGTACAAACCGTTAATAGGGCCGATAAATTTGGCGCTCAGCGTCGGTGACCGTGAGACTTCCTTAATCATCAGCTGCTATGGCTATGGGGCTAACTTACCCAGCGCTTTGCAGTTGAGCGAATTGGTGTTCTTTACCCAGTTGGCTCGATTGGCGACCAGAGAATTCATCGTACCCAGCAAGGTTATATTGCCGGAGCTGCCGGAGGACCTAGCCGCTTACCAGGCTTACTTTGGCTGCCCACTGGTCGCTGGAGATCGAGTCGAAGTTTGTTTCTCGGCTCGGGACGCTGCCCGGCCCTTCTTAACAGCCAATGTGCCCATGTGGCATGTCTTTGCCGGTGCACTGAATAAGACACTGACAGAGCTGACAACAAGCGCCAACGCGGTTGAGAAGGTTCAGGCGGTGTTAATGGAATTATTACCCACGGGTGTCAGTTCCATTGAAGCCGTTGCGGAGAAGCTCGCACTCAGCAAAAGAACCTTGCAAAGAAAGCTAACGGACGAGTCCGATAACTACCACTCGGTACTGCAAACGCTGCGCTGCGACTTGGCGGAGCACTATCTCAATCGGCGCCACTTATCGTTGGGCGAAATTTCATTTTTACTCGGCTACCAAGAGGTTAATTCCTTTATTCGCGCCTTTACTCTGTGGAAAGGCGTGTCACCCGGCAGCTATCGGGCTGCCGAGTGCTAATCTAAACGCACTATATTGACGATGGGCACGTTGACGAGCACGAGAGCGGGTCAATAAAACCCAATCTCGGCAATTTCAAGATCGGCAATATGGTCCCGTCCAAACGCGACAATGCCTAGGTTACGCAGGCTCGAGGCCTTGGGCGATTTACTGAGCCAGCTGCTGGAGCGTTCAAAGGCCGACAAAGGCAATTGAATGGTCTGCCATTGCTCGCTGGTTTGAAAGCTCGCCTGATAGTATTGCCATGGCATGAGGCTACGCGAGGTGCGCAGATGCAGGTAATAGAGTTGGCCATTGCCGCGTACGGTTAGGTAGACACCGGTGGCTGAGTCGACGCTGCCTTTGGCGATATCGCGTCTTATTTGAATAAAGCCGCCATTGTTGGCGGTGCTGACCTGACCGCTCAAACGCACAACGGGTGCGCCCTGCTCGGCCTCAAACTCAGCCCGGCCTTGGGAGACCCCGCCCATGACCTGGTCACTGAAGTACTTCCAGCGCAGCTCCGGCTGCGCGTCAAATTTGTCGATCATCATCGATTCCTCGGCCATACTACTGGCGATTAGTCCTAGGCTCAGGCAGCTTGACCAGAGCAATTGGCGGATATAATGCATCTTCTGAACCCTTTTAACGTTTGTATTGAGTTGGGCAATAGGCGCGAGCCACATCAGGCGAGCGCAGTTGCAAATGCTTGGTTTTACGCCCGGTGACTCGTTGGCGCCAGAGCCGAAACGAACGCGGCTTCAGCTGAGCGCGCATCAATCGAATAACGGCCGACTCGTTAAGGCCGAAGAGTTGTTCGATGGCTTCAAAGGGGGTGCGGTCTTCCCAGGCCATTTCCACCACGCGCGACAGCTCACTGGCGTTTAACACGGCATCTGCGAGGCCGGCTAGGGGCTTGGTTGCACTGTTGGTCCTGGTACTGGTACTGGTACTGGCCATATTCTTACCTCTGGCTGGCATAATGTCTGGTGTAAGGGGTATCGAGTACTGCTGCGCTGCGCGCTCGCTAAGCTAGCTCCGCGACCATCACCGCGGCGACCAAAAGGTGCCCACTCACCACTATTAAGGTAATGCGTAAACGCATCGACTCATAGCTTCCGCCGAATAGGGCGCGCGTAGAACTAAATGCTTGGCTTGACCGTTCGACCCAGAGCAAACTGATATAACTCAGCGCCAGCAGGCAAATGGTTAGGATCATGATATTTGGCGCTACAGAGAACAGCAGCAAGCAAGACCAAGCCACTAGAGCAACCAGGTTGCTCAACAGGATCAACGCCCTGGCCTGTCCGGTCGGGCCATCCGACTGCGCCAGCCGGCTGCGCTCCCACAGTGCGCCCGCTAAGAAACTCAGAATGACCGCACTGTAGGCCATAAAACCCTGCGCCGCCGACAGTCCGAACAGCACCGCGCTGTACCAGCCCAAACCACTCAAAGCGGCCTGAACCATTAGGCCTGCGAGTAGCACAAAGGGCAGTACACCCAGATCGCCGAGCAGTGAGGTCAGAGGGTATCGCTTGGTGGCTGGGGGCACTTGTTCAACCATAGGGTTTTTCGTTATCGGGATGATTGGTGCAGATATACGGCTGGCGGGGTGATTCAGATGCCTTTACCCGACCCGCGCATAAGTCTAAATGGCGGCCTGCGGCGTAATTACCCGACTCATTTATTTCAATCAGCGCGCTGGCGCGGAGAAACTCGCATATGAACAAGGTCGGCCTGTTTTGGTTTAACCATGATCTTCGTGTAGACGATAACGCCGCACTCTTGCGGGCTGCGGCTGAAGTCGACACGCTAATCTGCCTGTACTGCGCAGAAACCTTAGTAACCGGGCCGGGCTCGAAGCTGCCGGCCGGGCTATCAGCCCATCGGCGAGAGTTTTTATTTGCGTCACTGGAAGATTTAGACGCCCAGCTCAACCACTACGGTCAGAGGTTGGTGGTCCGCCTAGAGTCTCCTCTGGAGGCCATTGCGCAACTGATCACCGTGCATAACATTACCCATCTCTATCGCTCTAACCATGTCGGCCACTATGAAAACACTCTTTGGCAGACCTTGGCGAAGCGCTACAGCCAACTTAGCTTCACCGAATGCCATACCCATACCCTGTTTGAGCCGGCGCAACTGCCCTTCGCGCTGGACCAATTGCCCGATAGTTTTTCCGGTTTTCGGCGCCTGATTGAGCGGCAAAAAATCACTACGTTGATCGCGGCGCCACTTGCTGCGCCCAGCTCACTGCCTGCGCCCGCGCGAGTAGCCGATCTGGCCTGGCAAACGGTTTGGCAAGAACACTTCCCCGCCAGCACCGACACCTCGCCTCTGTTTACTGGAGGAGCTCATGCCGGACAGGCGCATCTTAGAGGTTACTTCGCCCGGGATCTGGCAAGCGATTATAAGCAGACGCGCAATGGCTTAGATGGCCTGGATTATTCGACAAAATTCTCACCCTGGCTGGCCAACGGCTCGCTCTCGGTGCGCCGTATTCTGCAGCAGCTGCAACAATATGAAGCACGGGTCGGCGCCAATGATTCGACCTACTGGATTTTCTTTGAACTGCTATGGCGTGAGTATTTTCAATGGTACGGCCACAAATATTCACAACGCCTATTTGCCTTTGCCGGCATTAACCAGAGCGCGCCGGCGACCAGCTTTTACCCAGAACGGTTCAAAAAATGGTGTGTCGGCAATACGCCCTACCCCCTTATTAACGCCTGTATGAAATCCCTCAATGCCACCGGCTATCTGTCCAATAGAGGCCGCCAATTGGTGGCCAGCTGCTTTGTGCATGAGCTCGGCTTAGACTGGCGTCATGGTGCGGCCTATTTGGAGGAACAGCTGATAGACTATGATGTTGCCTCGAACTGGGGCAATTGGCAGTATCTGGCGGGGGTCGGTGCCGACCCGCGCGGGCACCGCCACTTCGATTTGCGCAAACAGGCTAAAATTTATGACCCGGACGGTGAGTTTGTCCAACGCTGGGCCAGCGACCAAACGTTACTGCCCTTAGATTCAGTCGACGCCGTCGGTTGGCCGATCTAAGTTCATTCCTTATTAAAAAGCAGCCATGACCATGAAAACCTATCACAGCCTTCGGCTTATTCTCGGTGACCAACTCAATGCCCATCATTCTTGGTATCAAGAGCAGGATGAGGGCGTGCTCTATGTCATCGCCGAGCTGCACCAAGAGGCAACCTATGTCCGTCATCACATCCAAAAGGTTTGCGCCTTTTTTGCCGCCATCGAAGGCTTTGCCAATGCGCTCCGGTCGGCAGGTCATCAGGTTCGCCATCTGACATTGGACGACACCGCAGGCTTTGCAGACCTCAATAGCTTGATTGCCGCCCTGTGCACGGAGCACGGCATTGAACACTTTGACTATCAGCAGCCCGATGAATATCGTCTCGCCGAACTATTGAAAGCCTTAGACTTGGGTATTCCCATACGCTGTTGCGACAGCGAACACTTCTTGCTCAAGCAGACCGAGTTGGCCAGCTATATCAAGGTTGGCAAACACAATCGCATGGAGTCGTTCTATCGCAAGCTGCGCAAACGCTTTGATATTCTCATGGTCGGCGATCAGCCGCTGGGTGAGCGTTGGAACTTCGATGGCGAAAACCGCAACAAACTCAAGGCCGCCGACCTTGCACAAATTCCCCAACCGCTGGTGTTTGCCAATCCGGTCGGGCCCTATTTGGAACGCATTCAACGCCACCAGATCGATACCTTAGGACGAGCCACAGACGATCTGCTCTGGCCGGTTAATCGCCAGCAATCTTTGCAGCTGCTGGAATTCTTTTGTCAGCATTGCTTGCCCAATTTCGGCCGCTTTCAAGATGCCATGACCGAGCACGGCGAGTCGCGCTGGAGCCTGTATCATTCGCGGATTGCCTTTGCGCTCAATAGTAAAATGTTGCACCCGATGCAGGTGATTCAGGCCGCCTTAACGCGTTTTGAGGAGGCCAACAGCGGTATCGACCTGGCCCAGGTTGAGGGCTTTATACGGCAGATTCTGGGATGGCGCGAGTATGTCCGCGCCGTCTATTGGGTCAACATGCCCGACTATGCCAAACTCAATAGCTTCGAAGCCAAGCGCGATCTGCCGGAATTTTTCTGGCACGGCAACACCAAGATGGCCTGTATGAAGCAGGCAATTGATCAGTCGCTCGATTACGCTTATGCCCATCATATTCAGCGTTTAATGGTCACCGGTAACTTTGCCATGCTCGCGGGGATCGACCCGGATCAGGTCGAACGCTGGTATTTGGGCATCTATATCGATGCGATTGAATGGGTTGAAATGCCCAATACCCGGGGCATGAGCCAGTTTGCCGACGGCGGTCTGATTGCCACCAAACCCTATGCCGCCAGTGGCAGCTATATCAACAAGATGAGCGATTACTGCAAAGGCTGCCATTACGACGTCAAAGAACGTTTTAGCGAACAGGCCTGCCCCTTTAACAGCCTCTATTGGCACTTTTTGCAGCGCCACAGTGAGCGCTTTTCAAACAACCCGCGCACCGCCATGGCATATCGCACCTGGGACAAGATGGACCCGCAGGTGCAGCAGGCGTTGCTGAACCGAGCCGATGACTGCCTGACGAATTTAGAACAGCTCTAGGGCTGTTGTTCAAAGCCAATCAAGACCTTGGCAACATTGACCCCGATGGCTTCCACCGCGTAGCCGCCTTCCAATAAAAATAAGGTCGGCAGCTGCACCGAAGCGATGGCAGCGCCAACGCTTAGGTAGTCGTCCGTGGTAAGCTTAAAGAAGGAAATGGGATCATGCTCGAAGGTGTCGACGCCTAAGGAAATAATCAAGCGATCGAAGCCGCCTGCCTGGATAAGCTGCAGCGCTTCGTTCAGACCGACCTGCCATTGCGCAAAGGTGGTACCCGGACCGTAGACCCAGTTATGATTCGCCCCCTCACCTGGCCCAGCACCGATTTCATTTTCGTAGCCGCTAAAGTGCGGAAACACCAGCAAGGGATCACCGTGCAGACTGAAAAAGTGCACATCCGCGCGTCGATAGAAAATATCTTGGGTGCCATTGCCGTGATGGAAATCCACGTCCAAAATGGCAATTTTTTGATCGCCCTGATCGAGAAGATACTGCGCGCACACGGCGGCGTTATTAATAAAGCAATAACCACCGAAGTAGTCAAAGGCCGCATGATGGCCCGGTGGCCGACACAGGCCAAAGGCATGCTCGCCGTGGCCAACCTGCTCAGCCGCGGTCAGGGCGACTTGGCAACTGGCGTAGGCGGCTTCCCAAGTACCATCACTGATCGACGATTCGGCCGCAAAACTGTAATAGCCCAATTGGCCATCGATGTCTGTGGGCACAACCTGCTGCATGCGTCTACCCGGCCACACGGCGGGAATGGCTTCACCCGCCTTGCCGGTGTCCTGCCATTGTTGCCAGCAGGTGGTTAAGAAATCAATATAGGCGGCATCGTGAGTTCGGGTAATGGCCGCCAAACCAAAATCTTTCGGATCCAACCATTGGGCAATACCCGACTCGGTTACGCTCGACTTAACATACTCGGCGCGTTCGGGACTTTCGTAGGGCGTGACCAGTTGGCCGCCGTCCAATTCGGTCGTGGGATGACGTTGCCAATGAGCCTTGTCATAAACTGCTTTCATAAGGTGCCCTAAATTAGATTAGCATGGAGGTAGCGCCTGGGCTGCTGCGCAACCGAGACGGCTAACGACGCCCTTCAGACGACGCTTTTGGGCGCGCTAAGCGCTTTACTATAGAACCCAGAAGGATCAAAACAGCATACGCGTCGCTTTCCAGAAGCAAGCATGGAACAGGCATCCTTGATCCGCTTGGCGCGCGTTTTGGCCTGTTTGGCAGAACAGACCCAATGAATCCAGTCTAACCGAGCAAGCACCGTTGTCTCTTCCCAAATGGTTCGCGCCTCAGGTGCTGCGGCAAGCGCCTCTCGCAAGTCTGATGGCGCGTCGGGTTCTGGTTCTTGCTCAATGGCCCAGATGTCCAGTGTCACCATATCACCGCTTTGCAAACCGGTCGCGCTAAGCAAGGCCTGACTGAGTCGCAACCAATGACTCAACTGGCCATCCGGCTCGAGCATCGCCTGAAAAGGTTGAGCGTTGAGGATACCTTCAACGGTCGTCCGGCCGCGCCGGGGCAGTTTATTGCTCGCGCTCTTGGGCAAAATCACAAAAGCCCAGGGTAACTCGCCTGTTGGTTGCGCTGGCCGCATGAGCTTGGCGGTGAACTGAGATCGGGTGTCGATTTGGGTCATTGCGAATAAACCTGTCGAATAGGCTGTTATGGATTGGTCTCATGGGTGGATATTATCGTTTTGCTGTTAACGGATACATCAAAATATTTTGCTTTGACCGCGAGATACTCTGGGTCTGTGAAAAAATCGTCCATATGTTTTTGACTTGGGAAAGCAATCGTAAACAGGCGATTAATTTTATCCTCGGTTTTGGACAGCAAGACTTCCGACACCCGAAAATCGAAACCAAAGGCCCCTCCAAAGGACTGTAAGATCGGCATCATGGCCGCTCGATAGGCCTTATAGCCTTGGTCATCGATCACGTCCAGACCCATTATGCGTTCATATGCCATTGCGCTGTCCTTTAGGTTGCTGAGGTTACTTTGATTGATAGATTGGATAGCTTAGCTAAGGCCCAACGCGCGGCCTCATTCATCCTGATAAAACGTTTGTGCACCGGCGGACCGATCGAGAGACGGCTCGACGGCCCTGCGGGTGCCGGCATTAGTGCCTGCCAAAGAATTGAAGCAGCTCGTCACAAACCGCCTCAGGTGCTTCCTCGGGCAGAAAGTGTCCACACGCCAAGGCAGCGCCGGTAAGTTGCTCGGCATACTGCTGCCAGACATCCAGCACCTTATAGGTGCGACTGACAAAGCCATTTGCACCCCACAAGACCAGCAGAGGGCAACTTATCTTAGTCTGGCTATCGGCCTCATCGTGTTCCAGGTCAATGCTCGCGCCAGCACGATAATCCTCACAGGTTGCGTGAATGGATTCCGGCTTGGTGTAACAGCGCACGTATTCCGCCACCGCGGCGTCGGCAAACACCGCACCGGGTGCGCTCCAGCGCTTGAGTTTCTCTTTAAGATAATAGCCGGGGTCCGCACCGATCATCCGCTCGGGCAAGCCATCTGGCTGGATCAGAAAAAACCAATGATAGTAGCCCGTGGCGAGCTGTTGGTCGGTATGTTGAAAGACATGACGCGTCGGTGCAATATCCATCACACAGGCCTTCAGAATGGCCTCAGGATGGTCTAAGGCCATCCGATGGGTCACCCGAGCACCGCGATCGTGACCGACCACAAAAAACTCATCGTAACCCAGCGACGCCATCACTTCGATCATGTCCGCGGCCATCGCGCGCTTCGAATAGGGGTAATGATCTGCGGTGCTCGGTGGCGTCGAACTGTCGCCGTAGCCGCGCAGATCGGGGCATATTACATGGAAGTTTTGCGCCAATATTGGGGCAATCTGATGCCAAATTACATGGGTTTGCGGATAGCCATGCAATAACAGCAGGGGTCGACCCGAGCCGCCGTGTACCAGGTTAATCTGCGCGCCACTGGTGTTGATTTTAACCTTTGTAAAGGTATCTCCGAACATGAATCCACTTCCCTTAATGGCTGTTAACGCCCTAATTCATTGGCCGGCGTTGTTTCTGTCGCTACTCTGGTCTGGTCTGGTCTGCTCGCCACTTAGAGATCCGCGAGTGACTCGCGCTATGCGAACGCCGCCCTCAGGCGACCCTTTTGGGCGGAATGGCGTAGGTACCCACGACATGTGCCACGGGGTCGGTATTGCCCTCTGAGTAGAGTGACACCTCGCCCACCGCCAGTGTCTTGCCGACCTTCAAGAGCGTGCACACGGCAATAATGTCTTTGTCCGAGGCCGGTTTGCGCAGGAAGTTGATGGTCAGACTCGTGGTGACGGTTAGCGCGACCAGGCCAATTTCGCCCAAAATGGCGACGTATAGGGCCACATCGGCGACGGTCATCAAAACCGGCCCTGACACGGTGCCACCCGGGCGCAGTTCATTGAAGCCCACGGGGTGCCTGACGGTGGCAGACATATCGCCCAAGGACTCGACGGTGCATTGGGTTTGAGGGAATTCAGACTTCAAGAAGGTGTCCATTTCGTCTTGTGAAACCATGCATCTCTCCAAATACGCTATTATTTTTATTCTATCGCTCGATACGCTGTTAACGCTGAGTTTTTGGACTATTTTGACGAAAACGGCAATGCCGCCAATATAACCGATTCATTTGGCTAAACATACTGACCGAGCCGCTTTGGACCAAGCGTTGGCGCTTATATCGAGCATAACGGCACGATATACAGAACCTGATTGCTGGGTAAAATGCGTCGGCAGTGCGGGAAGTTTGCTGATGGGCTGGTTAGACCTAAACCGCCCGGTGGTAGTCGAATAAATGCCTCGTTCGGTGACACAGGGACACCAGCAGTAACATCAAGGGCACCTCAATCAACACACCCACTACGGTAGCCAGGGCCGCCCCAGAGGACAAACCAAAGAGCACAACCGCGCTCGCGATCGCTACTTCAAAGTGGTTGGAGGCGCCAATTAATGACACGGGCGCGGCGTTGTCATAAGACAGTCTGCACCATCGGGACAGGGCAAAATAGCCGAGGGAAAAGATAACTAGGGTTTGAACTATTAGGGGTATGGCTATCCAGAGGATGGTTAGCGGATTGCCAATAATTACCTCTCCCTTGAACGAAAAAAGTAAGATTAGCGTACTCAGCAGCGCCATGATGCTAACCGGGGTCAACCACGGCACAAAGACCTGGTTAAACCAGAGCAAACCCTTGGCCTGAATAACACCTTTTCGGGAAACATAACCCGCCATTAATGGCAAAGCGACGTAAATAGAGACCGACAAGACCATGGTCTGCCAGGGTACCGGCATGGCATTCACATTGAGCAATAGACCGCCCAAGGGTCCATATAGCAAAAGCATTAGCAGTGAGTTGAGCGCCACCATAACCAGTGTCAGCCCGTCATTGCCTTTGGCTAAGTGCCCCCAGATCAGCACCATCGCGGTACAGGGCGCAATGCCCAACAGAATCGTACCGGCTATATAACTGCGCCACAACTCGACCGTTTCGCCAGTGGCTAAGATCTCGGTGCCGGGTAACAGATCTTTGAATAGGTACCCTAAAAACAAATAGGAAATGGCCAACATGCTAAAGGGTTTAATCGCCCAGTTGATGAACAGCGTGAGCAGAACGGGCTTGATCGCATTCGATGATTTGAGAACTTGCGAAAAGTCTATTTTGACCATGATAGGGTACATCATAAAAAACAAACAAACCGCTATCGGAATGGACACCTGATAAACAGAGAAGTCATTCAGGGTGGTGGCAAAAGACGGTCTAACTGCTCCTAACAAGGTGCCGCCAACAATGCAAAGCAACACCCACAGAGTCAAATAACGTTCAAAAATTGATAATGTATTTTTCGGCATGCCGGTTACCTCTGCCTCCGCAAATCCACCAAGCTGACCGCGTTGAGACAAATCATACAACAAAGCCGTACAGCACAGAGGCACTATGTATTGACTTGAGGTGGATTTACCGCGCCGGTATAAATGTAGCCGTCGGCTGGGACCGAAACCATTCGGCCAGTCTACGCGAGACAATTCTTGCCGCCGCCGATGGTGGTTCTGATTCGCGGACCAATGCTGACCACGCCAGATCGAGCTGATCGGCGCCGACGCTTACCACCGCGATACTCTTGTTATTTATCGCCGACTGAACGGCCCATTTTGACAGAATGCTAATGCCAAACCCCGCGGCTAT
>NZ_CEYAVF010000048.1:0-13960 GCF_982785585.1 Reinekea sp.
TCAGTCCGGGTGCATCGCCCGTTTCCGGTAAGCCAATGGACTGCATTGCTTGGCTGCCTTGAAGGTTCGATTGAAGTGGCTGAGCGTTTCATAGCCGACCAGCGGGCCGATGCGGTTCACTGGTAGATCGGTGGTCATTAGGTAATGGCAGGCCTGTTCCATTCGGCAAATCTTGAGATAGTCGGAGAAGGTGGTGTTTAGGGTTTGGCGGAACCAGCGGCTGAAGGAGGGCAGGGTCATGGCGCACTGATCGGCGATGGCCTTGGCCGAGATGGGCGAGGCCATATTGCGATTGATGTAGTCTAGGACCTTTTGCAAGCGCACCTGATAGCGATTGAAATGGCTCCCCGTCGCCGAACTCAGGCTGCTTACGGCCAAACTCGGTTGGCTGCTACAGGCGTGCATGACTTCAAACAGGGCAAACAGGGCCTCGGTTGGCTGTAAGCTTGGCATCTCAATCAGACGATCGCGAATGGCAATCGGCAAGGCGCTGAACAATAGGCCTTTTTGGGCGAGCTGCAATTGCTGCCGAATCGTTTCGAACTCCGGCAAATGGTCGAATATCCGGCCATTGAATTGCACAATCAAAAAGTGAACCCGCTCTGTCTCACGGGTCACATAGTGATGGGGAAGATTGCGTCCGGTCATAAAGAGGTCACCAGTTTGATAAGCCCCGACCGAATCCCCGATCAGGGCTTGACCGTGGCCGGCCAAGACCAGCACAAACTCAATTTCCGGGTGAAAATGCCAGCTGCTGTCCTTGGGCAGCTGATGCTTGGTAAAGACCTTTAGGCTGGCCTTTACTTGTGCCAAGCCAACCTGCTCCAAATAGGCTCTCAAGATCGTATTGCCCCTATATATAGGTAAGATTCAATAACTGGGTAAAATAAGACTAGTTTAAGGCAAATTGATCTAATGGCAAAGCCTATCGAAGGCCTTATGATGCACGCGATTCAAAGGCGCCTTGCCGCTCGGTAAGGTGCAATTCAAATACGAGGTCCCTTGAGAAAAACCATGACAATGATCACCCTTATCGGCGTAGTTGCCGCTACCTGCACCACCATTTCCTTTGTGCCCCAAGTTATTCAGATCCAAAAAACCCGTAATGTCTCCGGCATTTCATTATCTATGTACGGGATTTTAACCACTGGGGTTGGTTTGTGGATGCTGTACGGTTTCTTAATTCGGGATATGGCGGTATTTTTCGCCAACTTAATTACCTTTGCCTTGGCGATAGCCGTGATCACCCTTACGGTAAAAGAGCGTTTGTCCTTGGCCAAAAAGGTTGTGCACCAGGTCTAGAACCGTCGCTGCGATCTAACTGATAGGCCGCTTGAGGGCTGGGCTAACGTCTTCCGGTGCCTTGAGTGGGATCCTTAGGGTAAAGATAGAGCCTTTGTCCTGCTCACTGTCCACCCCTATGGTGCCATTGTGTGCCTGCATTATATTGTACACCACCGATAGACCAAGGCCGGTACCATCACCGATCGCCTTGGTCGTGTAAAACGGATCAAAAATCTTATCCTTCGCCTCCTCGCTTAAGCCTTGCCCGTTGTCGGTCACCGACACAATAAGATGATCCGCTGCCACACTGGAACGAATTGAAACTGTGCCTTTTCGTGAGCCAACATCGATAGCTTGGGCCGCATTGATCAAAAGGTTAATAAACACCTGAGTAAGGTTGTTCGGGTAACACAGCAATTCGGGTAAGTCCTCTGCCAAGTGCGAACGAAATTCCACCCGGTGTTGATACTTGGGTTTGGTCATCTTGATGGCCGTCTCGATCGATTGATTAATCTGGGCAAGGGTTTTTTCGGCATACTCGCGTCGATTGTAGGCCTGCAAATGGTTGACGATCTCAACAATACGGTCCATACCGACCACACTTTCTGTCAACAGCATGGCCAGGTCGCGTTGAATAAAATCGATCTCGAGCGATTGGCGAGTATCCCTCAGCGTCATCCGCACTGCCTCGGGTATAAGCGGGTCTGCCTGTTGATACAGTGCGAGTAGGCTGTCGTAATGGCCGATATAGCCGCGCAAGGTTTCAAAATTGCTTTTGATAAAGCTAAGCGGGTTGTTGATTTCGTGTGCCACGCCGGCCGCCATCAAGCCCAAGGATGCCATTTTTTCACTTTGAAAAAGCTGTAATTGGGTTGCATGCAGTTGTTGATTGCGTTCGTCTATGTCGTTTTTTTGTACTCGCAATTCATCGGTTTGGTTCCTCAGCAGTTGCAAGGCGGTAAATATTTCCATGGATTTTTTTTCCAATGCCACCTCAGCCGACTTGCGCGCCTCGCGTTCGCGTTCGTAAGCGGCCTTATAGGGATTAGCATCAGTCATCGATCAGCACAATAATTTCGCAATGGTCTGCGCCCTCATGCATACAAATAGTGTGGTTAAGGGTGATATTTTTTTTGTAAAATTCGGCCGACGCTTCAATCAAGCCTTCGGCCAAAAAACACAGCCTACGATCCGATTGATAGTGCATGACCAATCCGCCCTCGGTATCAAGTACCTGAAAGTTCGGTGGGGACGACCCAGGAAAATAGGAGCGCACCTTGTCGTGTGTGGTCTTGTCGATGTGTTTGAGAAAGTTGGCAAAGTCGGTATCGACCATATAATTGTTCAAGGTGCGTTGCCGCAGCGTGTCGAACAATCTATAGCCAAACTCATTGAGCAGCCCCCGGACGGTTTGACCGGTGGTTGCATGCAACCAGCCAAATACTCGCATGGCCTCGTCATCATTGTACCGTTGACCCGTGGTATAGGCGCCATGACTCGACAACTGGAGTTCAGCCAAGGCCCTGTTCCACTGCTCAAGGCCGACCTTATCGATACTGTATTCCGCTAACTCGGTAAAAATTATACCTAACATACTGTGCTCCGATTCCTCAGGGTGTGCTCAATCTAGACCTTAGTCAGATTGAGGCCTTATGCAAAAGTGTAGTCAAGAATCCACTAAAGTAGTCAATGGCCGGTTTGCTATTCCTATTGGGTGGCGATACGGCTGCGGCGACCCGCAACTCGCATGGCAAAACGTTCCATCGGTTCATACAGGCTATTTGGTAACAGGCACAGTAGGGCGCAACCATAGGTGATCAGTGTTCGGCTCGGTTCGTCACGCAGTATTCTGGGGTCGGTCCATAGGGCTGAGTTGATGAGCTTGAGGGCGGCCATGCCATTGCCCGAGCGAATAGCACGACGTGCCAAATAACGCTTCTGATAGGCCGCCGCCAGGCGATGCCATCTGTTGTAAAAGTCGGGGAAGTTCACTCTGTTCTTTTCAACCGCATAGCGCCAAGCGTTAAACTGGTTGTCCAAGTTGGCCGACAGGCCATTGGCGTTGACGCGGTAAAAGGTGAGCGGCTTGGCGATACCGCCAAAGGTCCAGTGTGTGGTGAGGGCAATACGTAACCAGAACTCAACATCTTCAGACTGACGCATGGTCTCGTCAAAATAGGACATTACCCAATCGCCGCCTTTAAATTCGCCTTGTCCGGTTTGCATCAGCACACTGCGCCGGATCACCGCGGCCGAGCCGTTGCCAATGGGATTACGGCAAAAGATATCCTGTGCACTGACCTGGTCGGTTTTGGGATTCTGCCCGATGCCCATCGACTGGCCCGCTTCATCGACAAAGGCCGATGCCGAATAGCTTACCCCCAGGTTGGGATTGGTGCGAAAGTGCTCGAAGTGGCTGCGCAGCTTATCCGAGTGCCAAAAATCGTCCGAATCCAAGAACGCTACATACAAGCCGCTCGCATGGTTAATGCCGGTGTTGCGCGCGCCCGACAAACCGCGATTTTTTTGCCGCACGATGCGAATTCGGTGGTCGGAAAAGGACTGAGCTATGGCCAGGGTGCCATCGCTACTGCCATCGTCGATACAGAGCAATTCAAAATGTTGGTAGCTCTGTGCTAAGACCGAACTGATGGCTTGATGGATGTATTTCTCGACGTTATACATCGGCATAACGACACTGAAAACCGGCTTGCTAATCGTCATAAGTTAATCCTCACTAAGGGGCCAGTGGTTGTCGACGCTACTTTTAGTAGGTGTCGCAGCAAGAACTTGGCGATAAAAAATAACCAGAAAAGACTGGCCAGGGTGGTGCACCAAGCCAGTGCTTGCGGCGATTCCGGCGCCACGACAAGCACGGCGATTAGGCTCACAACGACACAGGCAAGGGTGAGTTTGGTCTCAGCGCTGGGCCTATTGTTAGCGCGATAAAAAAAGCTGCGAGTATCGACTAACAGGGCCGGGATGGCGCTGATGCAAAGTATCGACACCAGATATGCCGCTCCTTGCCAGCGATCACCAAATAAAATCGTCACATAGAGGGGCGCGGCTAAAGCCTGGAGCACAAAGACAGAGGAGATGGCGAACGCATAGCGCAGTGATCTGCGCGCGGCAAGCTGTTCATTGCCCTGACGTATCTGTTCGCAGATATAGGGATAAAGACCGCTTAAAAAGGCGTTGATCACCGACTGACCTAAACCCACTCCGGCATTTTTGGCAAAGCTGTATAGGCCCATCAGGTCTGGCGCTAACAGTCGGCCGGCAATCAACACATCGGCTTGGGTACGCAAAACCCTGAGGGTTTCGCTGCCAAATATTTTTCCGGAATAGGCGGCCAGTGGCCAAAAAACATCCGCCTGGTAGCCCGGCCGCACCGTGGGGACCTTGGCTAGGCCAAATAGCAGCACCCAAGCGCAGGCGGTAATTACCTTGGCATAGGCCACCGCGAAGACGCCATGGCCCATGACTAAAAAGAGCACGATGGCCAGGTTGTCGATGCTGACGCAGGCGGCATTGGCGAGGCCAAAGTATTTCATCCGGTTCAAACGCTGCAACATAAATATCTTAATCGACACCATCGGGTAGAACAGATAGGTCAGAGCCATAAGGCTGAGCAAGGGGGCCAGCTCTGGGTGCTGATAAAAGCGGGCAATCGAACTTGAAAAGGCCATTTGTAGCCCGGTGATTAGGCCGCATACCAGCCACTGCAGCAGTGACGCGTTACGCGAAATGCGTTCCAGTTCATGCTCCGCACATTGAATTACTCGAGCACCGGAACCGGCGCGGCCAAAGACCCTAATAAGTTCATGACAGGCCAAGGCCAGAGTGGCGATGCCATAATCAAAGGGTGCCAGCAGGCTGGCCATGGCAATCACGGTGACAATTCGGCTGATTTTCGACAGGCCCTCTGACAACATCATCCAACTGGTGTTTTGGAATAACCGATTTGTCTGACGAAATTTATTCAACACCTGCATCGAGTAACCTTCTACGTTTGTTACCAGTGGATTGCAAGGAGCGCACCAATCTAATACAGGGCGTGACAGTATGAATTTAACGCTGCAGGGTTAGCTAGGCGACCTTTTGGACGTTTTTTTTAGCAGGTTGAAAAAATGGTTTTTTCATTCTGCAAAGGCAAGGACAAATAAGCGAAGTGCTTAGGCCCAATCTTTTATTTTTCGATAGAGCGTGGACGGGCTTACCTCCAATGCATTGGCGGCATTGACCACATTGCCATTGCACAGGCCGATCGCGCGTTCGATGGTTATGCGCTCAATCTCGCTCAATGGGTAAATTGTGCCATGGCCGGGACCGAGCCCATTGTCTGGGCTCGAGACAGGGTCTTCGGCAAAGTCCAACGAGGTGATAGGGCTTGGGCTGGTGCTGCCCATTCGATCAGAAGCAACCGATATTGCATGACCTAGCGAGAGAGCTGGCGCGCCATTGCCGATCGATAAGCTGTCCGACACCGGTCTTTCAAACGGTGTGGTGATTAGCGTTGCCAGGGTAGGGCTATCAAGTTGCAGGCTGGCCGCGAGGGTGACTTCGGTTATGAGGGGGCCTTCGGACATAATGACGGCGTTATGAATGCAATTTTGTAACTGCCGAACATTACCCGGCCAGCGGTAGGCCACCAACAGTCGTTCGGCGTTGCGACTGAAGCCGACAAAGCCCTTGGCTTCTTGGTCGGAGAATTGATCGAGAAAATACTGCGCCAGCTGGATGGCATCTGAACCGCGTTCGCACAACGGTGGCATAGCCAGGGCAATTACATTCAACCGGTAATACAGATCTTCCCGCAATAGCTTGGCCGCAATGGCTTCTAGTGGATTTCGATTGGTGGCACAAATAAAGCGGATATCGACCGTTTCCAGCTTGTCGCTGCCAACTTTTTGGATGACACCGGTCTGGATAAAGCGCAGTAATTTCGACTGCAAATCAATATCCAATTCCCCCACCTCATCTAAAAATAGGGTGCCACCATCGGCCTTACTGGCCGCGCCGATTCTATTACCGATCGCGCCACTAAAGGCACCCTTAATATGACCAAAGATTTCCGACTCGATCAGGTCACGCGGAATGGCGGCACAGTTTAGAGCGACAAAGGCCTTGGCTTGGCGCTTACTCAGCTGGTGCAATGCCAAGGCGGCGACTTCCTTGCCGGAGCCGCTCGGACCGGTGATAAACACCGAGGCATCGCTACCGGCACACCGTTGGATCGTGTTGTAGACCAGCTGCATCGCCATGGAATTGCCCTTAAAGCCCATGAAGTTGTCCTTACGATCTTTGGCATAGCTGGCCACGGTACGCCGCAATAAGGCTCGTTCGGCCATCAATTGTTGCGTGGTCAATGCTTGTTGAATAGTGCTCAGTAAATCGTTTTGTTGCCATGGTTTGTGCACGAAGCCCCAGACACGGCCCTGATTGATCGCCTTTAAGACCGACTCCTCATCGGAGTAACCAGTGAGCACAATGCGCACCGTCTCCGGGTACAGTTCGGCCACCTCAGAGAGCAATTCAAGGCCGTCCATATCGGGCATTCGCATATCCGATACGATCAAATCAAACGGCTCCTCGGCCATCATCTCCAATGCTTTGCGGCCCTGGGCGACAAAGCTGCACTCGGCATGAAAGTTGCGTACTACCCGTTGCAGGCTATTCAGTATGGACGGTTCATCGTCCACGAACAGAATTCGAACGGAGTGAGTCGAGCCAGTAGACATTTGTTCTTCCTGCCGTTTACGGTTGTTTTAATAACTATAGTGGGTGTGTGCTAAAGAGGTTAAATTAGATGCCAAAAACGTTAATTTTTTCCATAGCTGTAAACGGTTATAACCTGCAATACTCTGCCAATCTCAAATCGATTGTTCAGTACGCTGATAGACTAAACTTTAGTCGAGTGATTGTGACTCGGCCGCACTTTACCGCGCTGGGTATGGAGGTCGCATGGCTCAAGCTCAGTCTTATCTTGGCGGCGTTACGGGCCGGTTACGATTGGGTTATCTTTGTCGACGCCGATGCCGCTATAGCCACCGAGGCGCCAAACATTCTGGAGTGCATTGACACACGGAAAGCATTTTTTGCCGCCCATGGGTATTCAGCACGCATCAATTCAGGGGTGATGGTTTTTAAACGCTGTACTGACAGCATTCAACTGCTCGAAACAATACTGCGCCATCGGAACATGAGTCTGCCTGCGCAGGACGATGTTGGCTGGGGTGAAAATGGCCATGTGATTCACTTCAGTCGACAATTCCCATTGCTCGAAATTTTGGACCAGCGGTGGAATAATAATAGTGATCCGGAGTTGCGCGATTATATCCGCCACTACAGTGCGGGCCCTATGCGTCGCCATTTCAAAGTGAGCTGGCCGGCTCGCCTAGCTTACATTCTTTGCCACTATGGTTTGGCGGCCTATACGCGCCTGAACCATTTTATATGCCCTGCCAGTGCGAGTCTAAGTCCCCAATTGGCTACCTTAACCGCCAGCACACTGCACCGATACCCCCTCTTTCAGACTCCCTAAGGCTACCCAAGCCATCCCTCTGGCAATGGAGCATCGTTTGAATCGTTACAATAATGATTTTTCATTTCGCGAAAGCACAGCGGCGGAACGGGCTTTTTTTTGCACTCTTGTCTACGACCTGTTGAAAACTAAAGGGGTCGGCCATTGCGGCCCGAATATTGTATAGACCTATGCAGCACGAAATTAACTGTAATTCTTTAAGGTTTCTTTATGAAAAGATTTAAAAATAAATTATTACTATTCTTAATGTCGGCCTTGGCAACTTGGTCGGCGCAGGTCTCGGCAGAGGCCTTTGGCGAGTGTCCGACGGAGGCATTTTTGATTCAAGATAAGGTCGCCAATCTGTATGGCGTCCAATTGGCGACCGGCTACTACCAGAAAGAATCACCGCATGACTGGGGTGAGGCAAAGATGAATGCTTTGGCCTTTAACATTCACGACCGTTATCTGTACGCGTACAATTACTATTACGGCACCATCGTAACGATTGACGCCCAACTTGCGGTTTCTCCGCTGTGGTTAACGGGGTTACCCAATATGGGTTTCTATGTTGGTGATATCGCCTTAACTGAAAACAGCTATTATCTCTATCGGCCTGGTGCCAGTTATGGTCTGTATCGTATTCCACTGGACCCCACTGCGGCAGGCTATTTGACCACGCAGCAAGTGGCCAATGGCAACCAGATCAATCTGTCCATCTATGATATGGCCTTTCACCCCGACAATGGCTTGGCCTATTCGGTCGATCGTTGGGGCAATCTATGGGCAATAGACGTCGTCTTAGGCAAGACTGAAAAAATCAGTAATGTCGGGCAAGCCGGTACCTTCGGGGCGGTCTATTTTGATGTCAACGCCAACCTCTATATCAGTCGCAACAGCGACGGTCATATCTATCGGGTCAACACCCAATGGGATTATCCGATAGCCGAATTCTTCGCCTTTGGGCCGGCCTCCAGTAACAACGATGGCGCTCGATGTGCCTTGGCCCCGATCATCTCCATTGAATCCCCGACGACCGACTTTGGGGATGCACCTGATTCCTATCAGACCTCAATCGGATCCAACGGACCGCGCCATGATGTCGGTGACGGCAGCCTGTTTCTAGGCGGATCTGTTAGTGGTGAGCCCAATGCCTATGCCGTCAATGGATTGGAAGGAAGCGATAATGATGGCGTCGCCTTTGTTACCAATTTTGAACCGGGGCGCAACTCGATCACCACGGTAGTCGCCTCGGCACCGGGCTACCTCAATGCCTGGATCGACTGGAATCGCAATGGCCTGTTTGATAAGGATGAACGCATTGCCGATGCCGAAGCTATGCAGGCCGGTCCTAACGCCATTATCTATCGAGTTCCCAATTGGGCTAATGTGGGCGACACCTGGTCGCGCTTTCGCTTGAGTAGCCAAATGCAGCTCGAACCGGTTGGCGGTGTCGGGGATGGCGAAGTTGAAGATTATGAAATTTCGATTATCGAGCCCAATGTGGTGGTGCACTACCATCCCAGTGAACAGGGTTGGAATACCCTCGCCTTCGAAGACAATTGGCCGCTCAAGGGCGATTACGATATGAACGATGTGGTCGCCAATTACCGCCTGAGTACCGTGACCAACGAGGATAAGCTGTTACGGATTACCCTAGCGGGGCGCATCGTGGCACTGGGCGCGGCCTACCATAATGGTTTGGCTTTCCGTCTTACTGGTTTAACCCGCGATCAAATTGATGAGGCCCACATTACCTTTACGATCAATGACAACCCGGTTATGGCATCACCATTGGAAACTGGCCGGGACGAGGCGATTATCATTATCTCCGACGACCTCTGGGATTATGTAACCGCGGGTGAACAATGCCGTTTTTATCGTACCGAGCAGGATTGTGGTTCCAATATTCAGATGGAATTCCGGATCATTGTTCCGTTGATAAACGATGTCGATGCCACGGATCTAGCCGCGTTTCCATTCGATCCGTTTATCTTTTCCGCGCCGAACCAAGAGCGCGGTTATCTGTTTGGCGAAGCGCCGGGCCGGCGCTATGAGATCCATCTGCAAAACCAAGCGCCGACCGAAGCTTTTCAAGAAAACTTCTTCGGTCGCGGGGACGATGATTCCGATGCCACGCTCGGTCGGTTTTTTGTCAACGAAAATGGCATGCCGTGGGCGCTCGATCTGCCCTTTGAGTGGCGCTACCCATTGGAGAATATGGACATCCGCTATGCCTACCCGAACTTCCAAACGCATGTCCAATCAAATGGCGCCTTGGATCTCGATTGGTTTGTGGTTGAACAGAGCAATAGTGCTAATACATTTGAATAAGTGAGATCGATGATGAAACGGAATGCTTTTTATTGGGTCATGGTGACAGCCAGTTTTGTGTTGGTCGGTTGTGCCCCTGAGATTATGAGCCCCAGTTCTGGGCCCGATGCCAGCCCAGTCGCCAGTGTTACTGCGATAACACCTGTGGCCGACGCTGTGGCTGTGACATCGATGCCGCTTGAGGAAAATCTCGATCAAGGGGCGGTGGCTACGGCTGATTTGCGGGTGCCCGCAGGTTACAGTTTTAACCAGACCTATGCCTTGGAGTTGGCTGTGGCCAACCAGCAACAGCGTGCCGGTTATCTATCGGTGTGCAGTGATTTCAGTCAGCAAGAACAAGGCTATGTGGTCAACTATGCCAACTGTCAACTTCGTGTCGCGCTGGAGGGCGACTTTGCCGCCACGCTTGACCTGCCAAATAATGTTAGCTCGGTCCTTGCCGTGGTTTGGTATTTTGACACGGATCAGCCAGCAGATTTTGCAGTATGGGAAAAAGACGATGCGCTCGAGGCTCGCTTTGAGGTGGTTTTATAAATCGAGCCAGCCAGTGGACAAGCCGGCAGGTTAGCCCGCGCTATTGGCCTAGAGATTGCTCTGGCTTAATGGCCTAGGCGCAGTGTGGCAGCCCGGTTCAATGCGGTGCTGCTCGTCTAGGCACTTTTTATTTTGCCAATGCTGAAAGGGTGAAAAATATGCACAACACTGACTCAACGCTACAACCTAAGTTGGAACGACTGCTCGATCTGAGTTTGGCCTGCGTCACCATGCTACTTCTGTCGCCCCTGTGGCTGATTAATGTGCTGTTAGCCGTCTGGCAACACAAGGCACCTCTGGTAAAAATTGTTCAGCAAGACGTGCTCTGTCGGGATCACGGCCTTTATCGCTGGCAGGTAGGGTTTTTACCCACCAGCGCCGCGCTGCTCAATGTGGCGAACGGATCGCTGTCGTTCGTTGGGGTATCGCTCAATGGCGGCTTTGGCAGCATTTATCGCGCCGATCTGCATAACTTAAAGGCCGGGCTCTACAGTATCGCTGAGATACAGCACCGGGTCGGACTGATCGGCCTGACCGTTGAGCAGAGCATGGCTCATCACCAGGCGCAGCGCAGTACTAGCCTATATCTGAAATATCTCTTGAAGGGGCTGTTCTCTTCGCTACTCTACCGAACGGCTCATCTGCGGGCGCCATCGTCCTTTAAACTGTTCGGTATCCGGATTGATAATTTACGCATGGCGCAGGCAGTCGATCTGATCTGCGCCGATGCTGCACCGCGCGTCGGCCCTGTTCGCCGGCCCTGCAATGTGGTCAACTTTATCAATGTTAATTCGATTAACCTGGCCTACCGCAACCGTTCTTTTCGCCACACCCTGAACCGTGCTAACTGTACCCTAGCCGATGGCTCGGGTGTTCGCTTGGGCGCTCGATCGATGCAGGTGCAGTTGAAAGATAATATTAACGGCACCGACCTGATGCCCATTCTGTGCGCCCAGATGGTAGCGCAGAAACGCTCGCTTTATCTATTCGGCTCTGCACCCGGGGTTGCACTGAAGGCGGCCGTCGCGCTTCAGGCGAACCATCCCGGGCTCATCATTGCCGGTGTCCAACATGGCCATTTGACGGATTTGGATAATGATCAGATAGTTGAGGCCATTAACGCGGCCCAGGCGGATGTGCTTCTGGTGGCGCTGGGTTCGCCGATTCAGGAGGACTGGGTAATGGCAAATAGGCTGCGCCTAAAAGTGGGTACCGCTATCGCGGTGGGTGGGCTGTTTGATTTTTTATCCGGTAATATTCCCAGGGCTCCGCTGTGGATGCGCGAGCTGGGCCTGGAATGGGTGTTTAGATTGATCCAGGAGCCGAGGGTTAAGTTCACGCGTTATGTTATTGGCAATCCCCTTTTTTTATGGCGCGCCTTTGTGCTTAAAAAATCTCAGGCGGACCTGTGAAGGACTGCAAACCCTGACTTAGATACCTAATGACCGTAAGTATTAAGCCCCATTTTGGGGTTTTTTTGATCTGTATTGCTGGCTGTATAAGTGCTAGATGGGACCTAAAAATTTCTAAATTAGAAATAACATGGTATTTTTTTGCATTCTAAAAAAAATCGAAATAAATTTTCCGATCTAAAAAGTATTTACGGTGTTACGGCGTAGTTTTAGCAATACAGTCCATCGTTAACAGCTATTTTTAGAGGAATTTTATTAGCTCGCCTGGCATGTTGATTGCAATATTTATTATCTAAGCAATCAGCTTTAACGGGAGAACAACCATGAGCACTCACCACAGCACGGAATTTTATAACAGCACCCCAGCCAACCCATTACCGATCGGGCTCTCACCCCGGGTCGCAAAATTCCTACCGGCAAAACTGACCTGTCTGCCCTCAGTTGTTCAACGTTTGGCTGCCGCCCTCGGCCTGGTGCTAATTTCGCCGATATTGTTATTGGTTGGCCTGGCGCTGCGTTGGGAAAGTAAGGGTGCCGCCATCTATTCTCAGGTCCGAGTCGGCAAGCAGGGTAGACGTTTTACGCTTTATAAATTTCGCTCTATGTATCTCAATACCGATGCAAAATATATTGACCCGAGCCAATTGCAAAGTGACCGTGAAGGCGCATGCAAGAAATTATTTAAGGATCCCCGTATTACGCCTCTGGGTCGAATTATACGTAAGCTATCGATCGACGAATTGCCCCAGCTGTGGAATGTTGTAAAAGGCGACATGGTTTTAATTGGTCCGCGGCCGGCCCTAATCGACGAGGTCGCGGTCTACTCCACCCTGGCCATGCATCGATTGCAAGTGAATCCCGGCTTGACCGGCTTGTGGCAGGTATCCGGCCGCGCCGACACCACCTTTGACGAGCAAATCGCTCTGGACCTACGCTATATCCACGAGCAGAGTCTAAGCCTTGACCTAAAGATACTGCTCTATACTCTGCCGGCGGTGGCGTTCGGCAAGGGCGCTTATTGAGATAGGTTGGACTGATAGCTGGGCGCAATTAATAGAGAAATTAGAAAAAATCGCGCAGGTGTTGGTCTGGAAAAATATCGATGCCCATCAGAGATTTTAATGCATAGAGCATCAAGAATATCAACGGTATAGACAACGCAACCAAGCCATAGAGTATCAGAATAAAGATCATGCCCCTTACCGCCGTTCGGCGCAGCGACTCTCGAGCACGCGTATCGGACCGGCGGTCCTGCCCCACCAAGAACACCAGATAAAACTTAACAAAGAACAGCGGCAAAGCAATCCGGATATCGATCGGATGCTGTCGAAACGGCGCATTGGTGCTGATCGCCTGGCGAATGGCTTCCAGTTGCACCAGATTGAGGGTCTTGAATACCTCGGGCTTAATATTACTCAGGGTGTGCTGGGTATAGGCATCTACCTTGTTGCTCTTCATGTAAGTTTCCTCGTCTGTTATCCGGATAATTCCTTGGCGGCTAAACGGTTAAATAGGTTTCTGACCCGAACTCCAAGCCCACTCCGGATTGGGCTGCCCAGCGCCAAGTCCCTATTCAGAATAGCAGTAATTTTGCGCAACCCCGTTTTGTACCCATGGAACGGAGGTGTCCGCGACCCTCAAGATTTAATAGTCTGGTTATAAAAAACGAGCAATCCCCAGTTAATCGGCATTACGAAACTGCAAAAAACGCTGATTAGGCCAAGCAAAATGCAATTTCTAAAATGCGAAAAGGGTCCAACGTGTTGACAAGTCCTACTATTAATCAACCTGTTAGCCTGGCATCAGTGTTGGTATGTCGTTTGCAATTGCCTAAGCCAACGTAACTGAGAGCTCAGCCTATATGGTTAGGATT